>CAZPPD010000144.1:0-9897 GCA_964588185.1 uncultured Alcaligenaceae bacterium
GACCGCACAGGCTTTGATGCTAATACTGCCGATCACAGCTTTGATGGTGGGGATATCTTACCATTGGGTGATGGGAATCTTGGTATTTCTGTTTTGTATTCCTCATTGGATCATTGCCATGGCCTGGCAAGCCGTTCTTACCGGCGGTCAGAAACATCTGGTTAGGGCCTACCGCTTTTCTCGGAAATGTGCGGCGGATCAACCCTGGAAGGCGATGATCATTGTTTTCGCTCGCGTAGCTCTGCTGGCCGTTGCAATCTTGAACCTGCATCTCTTCGCCACGTGGACCCTGTGGTTTTTGGATCAGTCAGCCGGCATTGAGATTGGTTTTTTGGGATTAATATTTCGCTTGAACAATCCGGCCTATCTCTTGGTCCTTGGGTCACTGGCTTGGTGGTTGCTTTCGCCATACACTGAAGCGGTAAATTATTTTTACTACGTCGACGCTCGAACCCGGTTCGAAGGATTGGATTTGTGGTACCGCATTGAGAAGAATTTCCCAATTCCGAAAGAAACCGGAAAAGCAGTCTTGATGGTTCTGCTCTCCTTTGGAGCATCCGGACCGATGACAGGGAAACTAGAGGCAGCCAACCGAGCCGAAGTTATAAGCAAAGCCCGCCAAGCTGTTCATTCCATCCAAGAGCAAATGAAATCCGCTGATCCCTATCCCGGCGGTAACCAATACAAAGGCAAATTACGAAAAATCGCCACGAGTTTGGATCCGGAGAGCAATTCCGATCAAGGAAGGTACCGCTGGTTCCACCAATTAGTGGATGATGTAGGGATCCGGAATCAAGAGAAAGATCTGGACTTGGTCAAACAATTGGACAATCGTCTGAAGGTCATCGAGGCTAGTTTAAAACGGCCGCCACGAACCCCTAGCGAGGAGAACCAAATAACTTCAGATGAGATTCGCAACTTGATTCCCCCCAGAGAGGAAACCCGGAAACAAGTAAAACCCAAGGAGAAAGAGAAGGAAGAAGAAATAATCGAAGAGTTTGAGGATCAGCCCAATTTCCAAGGCGGTGGACCTAAAGCCTCATCGGGAATCATGTCTCCGGTCGCGGTTGGCGGGAACTTCTTGACTTGGTTGCTGATTACTGTTGGTGTAATTTTGTTGGCTCTTATCGGCTACACTCTATTCCTGGCCTTCAACAACTGGTCCCCAAAGAAACCGAAAAAATCCAAGGAGCAGGGTAAGATTTCTCCTCACGAAGAAGAATACCTGGAAAATCCGGATCAACAAAACGTGCAAAGCTTGTGGCAAAAAGCCGACGAGTTAGCACAGGCCGGCCGTTTCCTGGAAGCTTTACGGTCTCTGTACTGGGGGGTGCTGGCCCTTTTACATCAAGCTCACCATATCCGCTACGAACGCACTCGAACCAACGGTGAATATGCCGACCAGTTGCGGAAACAACCGTTGATCCACCCCATCTTTCTTCGCCTTACCGGAATTTTCGAGCTAAAGTGGTATGGCGAACGCAACTGCCAAGAAATGGATTACGCCAACTGCCGAGAATTGGCTACGCGAATCCACCAGGAAACTTCGGGGTAAAATTCCAAACGCTTTCCCTTTTTGTCGGCAATTTTGTTCCCCGGTTTCCGAATAACAAGAGGAACAAATTCTTGAAGGGAGCAGATGATGAGTACTATCACAAAATCAACATTTCACGAAGTTCAAAGACTCAACCAGTGGTGGATCTGGGCCGTTGTCGGCCCGATTACTCTTTTGATGTGGTGGGGCTTTATCCAGCAAATCTTCCTGGGTATCCCTTTTGGCACCAATCCCGGTCCCGACTGGTTAATTTGGCTGGTGTGGGTAGCCTTTGGTCTAATACTTCCCACGGCTCTGGCCTTCTGCCAGATGAGGACTCACGTCGATGAAAACGGGTTGCAAATTACTTACATTCCATTCTTCCAGCGGACGATTCCTTTCGGCCAGATTTCCGAGTGTGAGGCTGTTACCTACAAGCCAATCCTACACTACGGAGGTTGGGGAATTCGTTGGTCCCCGGGAAAAGGCAGTGCCTACAACGTGAGCGGCAATCAAGGTGTGCAACTGGTACTTCAGGACGAGAAGAAATTACTGATCGGATCGCAAAAAGCCGAGGAACTTGCCGAGGCCATCAATTCCCACTTGGGGTGAGTCTTTTGTTTGTTTATCCTACTTACCGGGGGGACAATTTCGCAACCCGCCGGTTTAGTTAGCTACTAATGCAGAATGAAAAAAAGCTTTAACCGAGGATGCGGACAGCGGCGAAGATACATGGCTCCCAGGTAAACTCCGGGGCAAACCATGCGCATCTCATCGCGGACATCGCGCCAAACGTGGGAGGTGTGTTGGTAATCCAAAATATGAGCAGGTTGTCCATCCAACCAACTTTGGCCGGAATAAACGCAGGCACGAATGCGGCAACGCTTTCGAAACTGGTTGATAAGACCGCCGTCATAAAAATGCTTTCCCTGCCACATGAAGGTTACTACCTCTCGCCGTAACCCGGGCATCGGTTCATGGTCGGGAAAAACGACTTGGCCATTTAGGTAGCCGATTGGCAAGGGCCCGGGTTTTGCCATTCGATAAATTTGCTCCAACTCCCACCAACTTTTACAGGCTAACTCTTCTGCAGAGCAACAAATGGGAGCTTCCGCCTTGACTGTCCCAATCGTCATTAACGTTAAAACCGGAACCCACAACCAACACTTTCCCATCATTGCTATTCCTCGCAGGCTGGATATTCTTCTTCCCATTCATCGCCTGGAGTAACAAGAACTCTTTAGGTAAAGCCATCAGCCCAGTTCTACGGACGAAATATTCCGGTTGAGTATTGGGAAAGTGCCTGTTAACCGGCTTGGGTCAGGTACTTTTTGCTGGAACAGCCAATGGCCCATTTTCGCTACACCAACTTTTAGGACGCTCCTAATTGGAAAGGCGATGTTCTTTAGGCAACTTTATCACCAGGCTGGAATCTCCCTCCGCGTAATTTGCTTGGTCGGCTTTAAGGCGCTCGATCATCAAATTAAGATCACCCGCAAATTCTTTCCAAAAATCATCCTGCCGAAGCTGGACCGGTTCCATTTCTTCCCCATCAGCAATCTTTCGAACCGTGTTGTGAAGTCTAAAGATTGGCCCGCAAAAGCGATTGGTTAACTTTAGCAGGTCAAATAAAACGAACGGTGAAGCCAAGAGAATGATAAGAAACACCAGGGCAATTTGGCGAAAGCCATCCATGAGCAATCCCGGAAAAGATTTTAGCTCACCGGTAATCCAACAATTCCACAATGGCCAAGCCAAGAATAGGATCCCTATAAAAATAAACCAATGCGTGGCAATTTTCCTGATTATTGCTCCTTGGACGCGAGTATCAATTAGTCGCATTTTACGTCGGCCGTTCATTATCTGATCTCCATCCGGCAAGAGAAAATTGAATCAAAAGATTTGGATAAAGGTGGGAATTAAAACCATCCCCAAGCAGGCAAAAGATGCCAAGGTATACAAATCTAGTTTAAAATCTTAATTCGGAGAGGAATTATCCGGTTTTTTTGGTGAGAATTTATCCGTCGGTATTCCTTGCCGGAAAGACAGAATACTTTCAGCGGCCTCAGTTGATTCTTTACATTTCAGGGCCTCTAATCTACCATCACAGAAAAATGACCCACCTAAGGAGTTTCCAATGCGTTTGTCTCTGTTTGTGGTATTAGGATGGTTGTGCTCCTCAATCGTTTTTGCTTCCGAGGGAAACCGCCTTACTTATTTGGACAGCGCTGATCCCTACTATGTCCATACAAAATTCCCCAAGCTGATCACCCCCCAATGGGTTGGCGAAAAAGGAGTGGAAGCAGTCGTTATCCTTGCCATCGATGACATGCGGGACACCAAGAGGTATGAAACCTTTCTCCGGCCGATTCTCCAGCGACTCAGAAAGATTGATGGCCGGGCACCGGTCAGCATTATGACCAACCGCATCGATCCCAAGGACAAACACCTACAAAAGTGGCTCAAAGAAGGCGTTAGTTTGGAGACTCACACCTATGCTCATCCTTGCCCTTTCTTTCGGAGCGGCAAATTTTCTCAGGCCAAGGAAACCTATGACCGGTGTGTTGACTTAATGGCGGCAATTCCAGGAAACCGGCCGGTTGCTTTTCGCATGCCCTGTTGCGATTCCATGAACACACCAAGCCCTCGGTTCTACGCCCAGATTTTCAACCAAAAAACTTCCAAGGGGAATTTCCTGACGGTTGATTCCTCGGTCTTTCACCTATTCACCAGCGAAGATCCGGATCTTCCGCGTGGGCTGGTATTGGATGCAAATGGCCAAGAGCGCTTTCGCAAGTACCTGCCGAAAGATAGAACCTTCGTAAACACCGTCGAAAATTATCCCTATCCCTACGTCCTCGGAAGACTATGTTGGCAGTTCCCCTGCATGACGCCGAGCGACTGGCAAGCGCAGCACCTGCACAAACCGAATAATCCGATTACCGTTCGCGATTGGAAAGCCGCCTTGGACGCGACGGTCGTCAAGCAAGGGGTGTTTACCATGGTATTTCATCCTCACGGCTGGATTCGCAATGACCAGATTGTCGAACTCATTGACCATGCGGTATCCAAGTACGGTGAGAAAGTGAAGTTTTTAACCTTTAAGGAGGCCGAAGAAAGGCTAACCAAACATCTCCTAAAGGGACAATCTTTACGACACCCCAAGTTTGGAAGTGATAATGGCATTCGCCTTTTGGACCTAAACAAGGATGACTACTTGGATGTCATCATCAGTAACGAAAAATCCCGCCAAACCCGCTTATGGGACCCGAAGGGAAAGTGTTGGCGTGAAACTGGATTTCCAATTGCAATCTCGGTAGTCGGCAATCCCCGAAGAATTGTCATGACCTATGAAACAAGGTTCGGATACTTTCGAAGCAAAACCTATCCCTCCTTTATGAATTTCACCTTGTTCTGGACTTTTAACGGCAAGGAGTGGGAACGAGATAAAGGATTGGAAAAAGGTCTGGAGTTTAATAACTTCCCGCTACGGTCAACAGGGGACATCGGTGGAGATCCGGGAATTCGATTAGTGGACCTCAATAACGATGGATTCAGTGAGGTGATTTGTCAGAAGTTTCCTGTTTATGCCAGGTCCCGAGATAAAAAGAAATGGCAACAGCTCCCATTCCGTTTACCTGCAGGTGCTAAATTCACGGATGGTTATTCCGGTGACCTAGGTCTTCGCCTAATTGATGTCAACGAAGACGGCAAACCCGATGTGGTGTTTTCTAATGAAAAAGAATTTGGAATCTACCTCTTCAAGGACATGAAAACCGGCTGGAGTCGGAAAGTAACTGCAGGGAAACATGGGGACAAAGATGCATTACCGATGATTTCCCGCCACCACACCAATAATGGTTTTTGGGTCCATTCCCGCAGTTTTTGGTGGTCCAATGAAAATACCCTACCTCTTAAGGACAACGTCGATAAAAGGAGCTTTGATCATTTGCTGGAGAACGTCTTGCCTCAAGGTAAAACGCCCGAAGCTTCTTTAAAATGTATGGAGCCTCGGCCCGGTTTCCAAGTGGAGTTGGTAGCTGCTGAACCGCTAGTCAAGGATCCTATCGCTTTTGCTTGGGGGCCGGATGGGAAGTTTTGGGTAGTCGAGATGGGCGACTACCCTTTAGGGGTTGACGGCAAAGGAAAGGCCGGTGGTCGAGTCAAGTATCTGCAAGACACCAACGGAGATGGCACCTACAATAAGACGACCCTATTCCTGGACAACCTGGGGTATCCAACTGGTGTCATGCCTTGGAAAAAGGGGGTCCTGATAACCTGTGCTCCAGAGATTTTCTATGCCGAAGACACCAATGGGGATGGTAAAGCGAACCTACGCAAAGTCCTATTCACTGGCTTTAACGAAGGGAACCAGCAGCATCGAGTCAATGGATTAACCTGGGGCTTGGATAATTGGGTGCACTGCGCTAATGGGGATAGCGGGGGGCTCATCAAGTCTGAGTTGTCTGGAAAGTCCAGGAATTCCCGCGGCCATGACCTGCGGTTTAAACTGGACACCGGTGAACTTAAATTAACCACTGGTCAATCGCAGTTTGGCAGATGTCGAGATGATTGGGGTAACTGGTTTGGCAACAATAACTCCCATCCCCTATTTCATTTTGTCCTCCAGGATCACTACCTACGCCGCAACAGTTATTTTGTGCCGCCAAATCCTAAGGTGGAGGTACCAAAAATTCCCGGTTCTGCTCCTGTTTATCCGCTAAGTCGACCGCTGCCGAGATTTAACAACCCGCAATCCGTTAATCGATTTACCTCTGCCTGCAGCACTATCGTTTACTGTGATGACCTGTTCGGACCTAAGTTCGAGAACAATGTATTTGTCAGCGAGCCGGTCCATAACCTGGTCCATCGTGAGGTGCTGTTCCCAAAGGGGGTAACCTTTTCCAGTCAGCGAGCTGCGGATGAGCTGCAGTCGGAGTTCTTGGCTTCCCGGGACAATTGGTTTCGCCCGACCATGATAAAAACGGGTCCGGATGGTGCCTTGTGGATTGCCGACATGTATCGCCTGGTAATCGAACATCCTCAGTGGATTCCTAAAGAATGGCAGCAAAAACTGGACCTTAGAGCAGGTCATGACAAAGGCAGGATCTATCGAGTGGTGCCGACTGAAACAGCACCTCGAAAGATACCTAGGTTGGATCAACTCGACATTACCGCTCTCGTGAAAGCCCTGGATAGCCCCAACGGTTGGCAAAGGGATATGGTTCATATGATGCTGGTACAACAGCAGAAGGAGCAGGCCATCCCTTTAGTCCAGGAACTTCTTCGCAGCAAAAGGCCTCAAACACGCTTACAAGCACTGTGCGTACTGGAAGTTTTGGGTGGGCTTACTCCAAAGATCCTGCATAAGGCATTAGGGGATTCACATCCGGGAGTTGTACGTCATGCAGTTCGTTTGAGTGAACCTTTCTTAGAAAAGGATCGCCAGTTAGGAGAAAGACTACTACGGCTGATTGACCACAAAGATTCGCAACTACGGCTACAGCTAGCTTATTCCCTAGGCGAGTGGACCGACAAGCGGGCGACTCAGGGCTTGGTTCAACTTGCCTTGAAAGATCCGGATAATCGATTCCAGCAAGCTGCTATCTTAAGCTCCATTAACCGCAGTAATTTGGATGCTGTCCTAATAATGGTGCTCAAAACTAAAGAAAAACCTCTAGTCGGAGACCTTCTACGGATGGCTCTGCGGTTTGGGAATCAAGATACTCTGGCAAGGGTATTTCAGGAACTACTTCGTCCCAAGGAAGGAAAAGTACAACCAAGGAAACTGCGAGTTTTGACCGGTTTTCTGGAATCCTTGGGACAAGCGGACCAATCGTTGGTAAGGCTGAAGAAGACCGGAAGTCCTGAGCTAAGAAAGGCAATCCAGGACCTTTCGAATTTTCTTACCGAAGCAGCTCTCATTGCAAAAAATAGTGACAATCCTCTGTCATTACGAGTTGAGGCGGTTCGATTACTGGGCCATTCTGCTCGTTTTCCAAATCAAGATCCCCAGGCAGCCATGAGCTTTTTGTCTCCCAATCATCCCGCCGCATTACAACGAGCTGCAATAAGGTCCGTGGGAAAAATTCCGGATGAGGAGGTCTTGTCGCAACTATTACAAAATTGGCGAAGCTATAGTCCCGCAATTCGGAATGAAACTCTGGATGTGCTGCTGACCAATAAGACAGGAGTTCGAGCCCTACTGGATGCCGTTAGGAACAAGGTAGTTCTTGCGTCCACATTGGATGCCTCCCGGCAACAACGACTGCTTCAGCATCCTTCGAAAAAGCTGCGTTTGTTTGCAAAGGAAGTTCTTGCCGGCAGCATCAATCCCAATCGGCAAAAAGTGATCGAGGTATACCAAAAAAGTTTATCTTTAAAGGGAAGGCCAAATCCAGGCAAGGAGGTCTTTGCCAAGAATTGTGCTGCCTGCCACCAGATCGGGAGTATCGGTAAAAAACTAGGTCCGGATTTGCTAGCGCTTGGTGGGAAATCCAACGATTGGTTTTTGGAAGCGATTTTAGATCCCAATCGGGCTGTTGAAGCGAAATACCTCAACTACACAGCACTGCTCAAAAACGGTATCATCGTTCAGGGGATACTAGAATCCGAAGCAGGCAACAGCATCACATTCGTGGATGCTAATAATAAGCGAAATCAGTTGCTGCGGTTGGATGTGGAAGAGGTCGTAAGCACTGGCAAGTCCCTCATGCCGGAAGGACTGGAGAAAAATATCACACCCCAACAAATGGCCGACCTTATAAAGTTCTTACGTACCAAACTACCTCAACGCCACCCAAAACACTTCTCCGGAAATCAGCCAACGATTGTTATCGCCGGCAAAGAGGGCTCCCTGCTTCTCCAAGCGGCAACTTGTTCCATCTATGGACCGACACTAGTATTTGAACAGAAATACAAGAACCTGGGTTATTGGCAAAGCAATAAGGACGAAGCGGTTTGGCGGGTCCAAGTCCCTCGTTCAGGCCGATACCGGGTTTGGTTCCACTATGCTTGTGACAAAAGAGTAGCAGGGAACCTTTTTGTTTTAACCTGTCATGGAGATCAGATAAGTGGGAAAGTACCTTCCACGGAAAGCTGGGACACCTATCGCAAACTGCGGGTTGGTGAGATTTACCTTTCCCAAGGAACCGGGGAAGTTTCCCTCCGATCCTTGGGAAAAATATCCGGAGCCTTAATTGACCTGAGATCGATTCACTTGGTGCCTGTTAAAGAATAACAACAGTAGCTGCAGATGAGCCTCGGTTAACTAAGTTATTTCTTAGCGGCAACCGCCTTCAGTAACCCTATTAAAGCTCGGGTTATTTTCGGAGATGCGCCTTCCTCTAAATAACTGGAACGAGCTCTCCAGGTCTCATATCCCCCCAACTCATGCTGCCGAGGTGTCGGCAAGTAGCCGTTGTAACCATTGGCCAGTTCAATCGTAAAGGTTGGTCGCAAAGGACTCTCTTTCTTTAATTCCAAACCAATCTCGACAAACACCTCGCAGGGAATGGCCAATATGCCGACCTTACCCACGCGTATTGCTTGGAGTATCGCCTTTACCTTCGGGGGATACTTTGCCAGCAACACCGTCTCCCGGGCGTAAATCTCCGGTCGACTTTTGAGAACCGGACCTTTGGCCTGGGACAAGATTTTCTTAGCTCGGGCAATGTCTTTTTTATTGGGCAGGCGGACCCCCAAGACAATCTCCGTTTGGGCCATGTCCAACGTTACATAATCCCGGTACTTGATTTTCTGGTAGGCCTGAAAAGCGGTATCCGCGACACTGTTTGCAACGACTCGGATCTGTTCGAATTCCTCCCGCCGCTTTGGCCGTGGTCCACCGTAATTGACGTTGTTGATGTCTCCGCTGGTGCCGTTGGACATGACGGCTACAAACTTGGGCTTGGCATCCTGAGCCTTGAGGAGTTGAGCCATCCGGTCGGCGAAGGCTCCGAAATAATCCGCCGAAAGCGGCCGCACTCCGCCAACATATTGCAGGGAATAATTCGCCAGCAAAGCAATTGGGCGGCCATTCCTGGACTGAATGGAAAGGACAGACACATACGGATCGATTGGCCCGGCCGGTTTCACCAGCCCTGGATTTTTATAGCCGGGGTTCATGCGGACTTTGTCGATGGTTCTGCCAAACGGATCCAAGTTGATACTCTTGGATTTCATAAACCAGCGGCGATTAAAAACCTGATCTGGATTCTGCTCCACCGCCCAGCCGATTTTTGCCGGCTCCAGTTGCTCGGCCGCTTTTGCTATGCCTTCGGCAATTTTCACCGTCAGGTATTGCTGGTACTCCTTATCCGGGTTGCTCTGAAACACCCCGGCAACCGTGGGGGCGGTATGCG
>CAZPPD010000145.1:0-9859 GCA_964588185.1 uncultured Alcaligenaceae bacterium
AGGAGAATCCCAGACTTGGTAAAACACACGGAGCCGCTTCTCTGCAGGAATATGACTGCCCCGCGCTTTTATCTTGTCCACTCGTTTGCGTAGCGAATCCACTAATGCCTGGGCTTGTTTCTGTTTGCCGGCAATTTTCCCGATGAGGAGGATATTCCGATACATGCGGGAAAAGGATTTGGGCTCAACTACAATCACCGTCAAACCCAAGCAGGCTAATCTTTCGGCGGCGATCTTTTGGATTTTCCCCACCGCCATCACCGCATCCGGTTCAAGGCTCACCACTTTTTCCAGATTGATATCCTGGCCGGCAAAGCCGCCGACCCTGGGTAGCTTTTTGGCCGCCTCCGGGTAGTTACAATAATTGGTCACACCAACGACTTGTGGACCGGCACCAATGGCAAACAAGACTTCTGTGTGGGAAGGCGCGAGTGAAACAATCTTTTTCGGAAATTTCGTTATTACGACCTTGCGGCCGAGATCATCCTTCCAGGTAAATGGAAAAGAAACGGGGCCATGCAAATCCTCCGTATCCGAAACTTCCTCTTCCCCAGGAGTTCCAAAACAACCTACCATGGAGAAAAGAACCAAAATCAATAAAAGGGAGCCGAATAAAAATCTCATAGATTTGCCATGAATTAAATAAGTCATTTGCCTCCGGTCAGGGCTTCCGGTTAATATAGAGGTTAAGACTTATTCCCACCAAAACTCATTCCACCATCATAATCTGCCATGCGAATAACAATATTATCTTTCCTACCCCTGGTAATGTTTACTGCGGGAGATGTATGGGCAAACAAAAAGGTTGATTACACACGGCAAATCAAACCGCTCTTAAAACGCAACTGTACCGAATGCCATAATGCCAAGGTGCAAAAGGGTGGATTGCGATTAGACACTGCTGCGGAAATGTTTCAGGGAGGAGATAGCGGCAAACCCATCATCCCCGGGAAATCGGCGAAAAGTCTCCTCGTGGAAGTATTGCAGGACGATTCAATTATTCCGCGCATGCCTTACAACCGGACTCCTTTGAACAAGAAGGAAATCGCACTAATCACCCGTTGGATCGACGAAGGGGCAGAAGCTCCAAAAACCGAGAAGATTATCGACAACAAGGAACATTGGGCTTTTCAACAACCAAAACGGCCAAAAGTTCCCGAAGTCAAAAACCAATCCTGGGCTCAAAATCCTATCGACTCTTTTGTCCTCAACCGATTGGAGGAGGCGGGCATCGCTCCCTCCCCTCCGGCAGACAAGAACACCTTAATCCGGCGGGTATATCTCGACCTGATAGGATTGCCCCCCTCACCGAAGGAAGTGGCTAACTTCCTGAGCGATGAGAGTCCAGACGCTTATGAGCGAATGGTGGACCGCTTGTTGAAATCTCCCCATTACGGAGAACGCTGGGGCCGCCATTGGTTGGATGTGGCCCGCTACGCGGATTCCAATGGATTCACTATCGACAGCCCTCGAGAGATATGGAAATACCGGGACTGGGTGATTGCGGCACTCAACAAAGACATGCCATTCGACCAATTTGTCGTCGAACAAATCGCCGGTGATATGCTTCCCAAGGCTACCCTAGCGCAGAAAATTGCCACAGGGTTTCATCGCAACACTTTAATCAATCAGGAAGGCGGCGTGGACCGGGAACAGTTCCGTGTCGAAGCCGTTGCGGACCGGGTTGCAACCACCGGAGTGGTTTTCCTGGGCTTGACCTTGGGATGTGCTCGTTGCCACGACCACAAATACGATCCTATTTCCCAGAAAGAGTATTATCAAATCTTCGCTTTCCTGAACAACCAAGCCGAACCAAACCTGAGCATTGCCACTCCGGAATTAGCTGCCAAGCGAAAGGCGATGACCAAAGAACTGGAAGAAAAGGAAGTGGCTCTCAATGAGAAACTGCAAGCGTTTGCGAAGAATCTGGAGGCCCAGAACAAAAAAATCAAGGAAAACATATCCATGATACTGCGCTTGCGGCCCGACCAACGCACGGGGGGGCAAAAGAGAACTCTGGCGAAGCACTTCAGCCCCTTGGACAAGGGATTAAAGAAGGCTTTTGCTGAAATCGCCTCACTGAACAAGAATATGCCACGTTTTCCAACGACCATGGTGCTGCAAGAGATGTCCCGGCCGCGTGAGACGCATATCCACTTAGGGGGAGATTTCACCCGCAAGGGCGACAAGGTCAAGCCAGATGTTCCGGCGATTCTGCATTCCCTTGAGACACCGAAAGACAAACCCACACCCGACCGCCTTGATTTTGCTCGTTGGCTGGTAGATCCGCAAAATCCGTTGATTGCTCGCGTGACCATGAACCGCATCTGGCAACGCTACTTTGGGAATGGTCTGGTGCAGACGGAAAATGACTTCGGCACTCAGGGAACTTTGCCAACCCACCCCGACCTGTTGGACTGGTTGGCGACAGAATTTCAACGGCAGGACTGGAGCCTAAAGGAGATGCACCGGTTAATCGTTACTTCGGCGACTTATCGGCAGTCTTCCCATCATCGCAAAGAACTTGCCGAACAAGATCCGTACAACAAACTGCTCGCCAGACAAAACCGTCTGCGATTGCCTGCTGAAATCATCCGGGATAATGCCTTGACGGTTAGTGATTTGCTCTCCAAAGAAATCGGCGGTCCGAGCGTTCATCCGCCGCAACCCGAGGGCATCTACCGCTTCACCCAAGTCCGGCGTCAGTGGAATACGGCCAAAGGACCCAACCGCTATCGCCGTGGGATTTATACTTTCTTCCAACGCTCGGCTCCTTACCCCGCTCTGGTTGTTTTCGATGCCCCGGATTCTACCAGCACCTGTACCCGGCGGGTTCGGTCCAACACGCCCCTGCAAGCATTAACTTTGTTGAATGACCGGGCTTTCTTGGAAATTGCCCAAGGGCTGGCCCATCGAATTCTCCGCGAAGGTCCGGCGGAAAAAAGCAAACGGATCCGGTTTGCATTCCAAGTTTGCTTGGCTCGGAACCCGAGTTCCTGGGAAGCCGATCGCTTGGAGCAGTTCTTGGATTTGCAACTTAAGGAATTCCAATCTGCGCCGAAAGAGGCTAAGTCCTTTTTGCTGGCAGGTGGACCAAACCGTGGTTCACATCCGGAGTTCCCGGACGAATTTAATTTACCCGAGCGGGCTGCTTGGACGGCTTTGGCTCGAGTTCTTCTTAACCTAGATGAATTTATCACTCGGGAGTGAGACAGAACCAATGGACATGAAGAATGAACTACTGAAACTGACCACCCGGCGGCATTTCTTCCAGGATTGTGCCCTCGGTGTCGGCAAAATCGCTTTGGCATCCTTGGTGGCGAACAAACTATTTGCCGACCAACAACCGCAAATTGCCAATCCACTGGCTCCGCGAAGATCGCATTTTCGGCCCAAAGTAAAAAGCGTAATCTACTTGTTTATGGCAGGTGGTCCCAGCCAACTGGAACTCTTCGACTACAAACCCGAACTCAATCGGCTCGATGGACAACCCATCCCGGAGTCCTTCATTCGCAATCGCCGCTTCGCCTTCATGAACAGTTTCACTCGCGAAAGGCCCAAACTCCTGGGTGTAAACCGCCGCTTTTCCCAGCACGGCCAAAGTGGAGCCTGGGTATCCGAGCTTTTTCCTCATATTGGCTCCATCGCCGACGAAATTGCCTTGTGCAAGACGGTGCAAACAGAAGTATTCAACCACGGTCCGGCCAAATTATTCGCCAACACCGGCACCGCCCAATTTGGTCGTCCCAGCATGGGTTCCTGGGCCACTTACGGGCTGGGCAGCGAGGCTCAGGATCTGCCCGGCTTTGTAGTGTTGCAATCCGGACCACGAGGTCCCCGGGGCGGTTCTCCCTTGTGGGGAAGCGGGTTCCTGCCCACGGTTTATCAGGGAGTTCCCTTCCGAACCAGCGGGGAACCGGTCCTCAATCTCTCCAATCCCCCCGGAATCAATAACCGGCGGCAAGGCCAAGCTCAAAATGTCCTGCGCGACCTCAACATGGCTCGCCTGCGGCAAACAGGAGACCCCGAGATCGGCACCCGCATTGCCGCTTATGAAATGGCTTACCGGATGCAAACCAGTGCTCCGGAATTGATCGACATTTCCAACGAATCACGACAAACGTTAGATCTATATGGAGCTGCCCCTGGACGAGCAGGCTTTGCCAACAATTGTCTGCTGGCTCGTCGCTTGGTTGAACGCGGCGTCCGGTTCGTTCAGCTTTACCACACCGATTGGGATCACCACGGTGGTCCGGGCTCCGACCTCGGTCAGGCTCTTGACCGAGTTTGTGGAGAAGTAGATCAACCGGCAGCCGCCTTGGTTATAGACTTGAAGCGACGAGGCTTGTTGGAAGATACCCTGGTCATCTGGGGCGGAGAATTTGGCCGCACTCCCATGGGCGAACGGCGATCCACGGTTGGCCGAAATCATCACATCGATTCTTCGACGATCTGGATGGCAGGCGGCGGTGTCAAGAAAGGCGTAACTGTTGGCGAGACCGACGAGTTTGGCTTCTCTGCCGTGGAAGACCCCGTCCACATGCATGATCTCCAAGCTACTATCTTGCACCTGTTGGGAATGGATCACCTGCGTCTTACTTATCGCTTCCAAGGACGAGATTTCCGCCTGACGGATGTAGGTGGGCATGTGATTCAGAAGTTGTTGGCTTAAAGTATCCGGAAAGATTTTCATCGAAATATTAACCCGACGCATCAGCGAGGAAGTTCCTTGCTAACGCGTCGGGTTTATTTTTTACCAGGGAGTTTTCAATAGAACTATCGGTAGGACATTACTTTATTCCCTGGAGTTATATTATGAGTCGCCTTTTTGTCCTACTGGTTGCTTTTGGAATCGGGCTTCTTTCTCCACCTAACATATCCTCCCAAACTACTGGCAAAGGTTTGCTTTATCGCTGGAAATTTTCTCCTGAGCATCTGAAGGGAGACCTGTTTTCTGCGGTACACGGCAACCTAAAGGCAAAGCTCATTGGAAAACCTCTTTTCGCAAAACAAAAACCCTGCGTTATCAAACTAAATCCAACACCAGCCACCAAACAGTACATCCACATCACGGATGATCCGTCCGTTGCCCACCTGCCGACGAATACGATTACCGTGGAGGCTTGGGTAAAGGTGGAACGGCCACAGGAATGGGGCGGCATTGTCGGTGCCCTGCAGGACAACGGTTCCTACGAACGGGGTTGGGTGCTTGGATTTCGCAGAGATCGGTTTTGTTTTGGGCTCGCATCTGCCGGAAAGAAAAGACTGACTTATCTCAGCGCAAAACAGAATTTTTCCCCGGGTTACTGGTATCACCTTGTGGGCAGTTACGACGGTAAGAACCAAATGCTTTATGTCGACGGCCGTCTTGCTAACAGGGCAACGGAGCAGTCAGGAAGAATAGTTTATCCGCCGACAATGACCTTTTGCATCGCAGCATACCGAGATGACAATGAATTCTTTCCCCTCAACGGCGAAGTAGAACAAGTAAGCTTGTGGAACCGCTGCCTAACCGCAGAAGAAATCAAAGAACGGTTCGACAAAACGAAAGCTCACTTTCCAAGCGTCGTCACGGCAACTCCAAAAGTGAATGGCTGGCCCACTTATCGCCGGGATAATTTTCGAAGTGGCCTTACGGATGAGGAACTGCCTTTGCCTCTATTCCTGCAATGGCAATTTACTGCTCCTCATCCCCCCAAGCCTGCTTGGCCGTTACCGGCGAAACAAGATTTCTGGCACAACAAATTCAATCTCAAAGCCCGCGTTATCTTTGACCGGGCATTCCAAGTAGTAGTTGCGGAGAACCGTCTGTATTTCGGTTCTTCTGCAGACGACCGAGTCTATTGCATGGATGCTAAAACCGGCAAGGAACTCTGGACCTTTTGCACCGAAGGTCCGGTTCGCCTCGCTCCAACCATCGCCGGCGAACGAATTTTGTTTGGATCCGACGACGGGCATGTTTATTGTCTCACAGCCAAAGAAGGAAAACTCATTTGGAAAACCCGAGTTGCTCCTTCACCCCGGCGGATACCGGGCAACCAACGAATGATCAGTCCCTGGCCGGTCCGGACGGGAATACTTGTCGAAGGCAAAAAAGCTTTTTGTTGCGCGGGAATATTCCCGGAGCAAGGTGTCTACCAATTTGCATTAGATGTTAAGGATGGAAAAATATTGGCCAAGGGAAAAGTGACCATCTCTCCACAAGGTTATCTGCAAAGAAAAGGAAACCGCCTGTTTGTTGCTACGGGAAGAAATCCTGCGGGTGGATTTATCGGCAACCTGAAACGAAGAGGCAAAGTAGATGTCAATGAGTGGGGCAAAATCCCCCGAGAATATCCTTTTGAATTTATTGGCACCCCGGACTTGAGAATTGGCGGTGGGGACGGAAAAGTCGCGGCTTTTTCTGCAAAGGATGGTGAGGAACGTTGGCGGGAAAGAATCAAAGGCAAGGCGTACTCCCTGGCCATCGCAGACGGGCGGTTGTATGTCAGCACCGATCAGGGGGAGATTTATTGCTTTAGCCCAAAGAGATGGCGAGCGATAGAACCAAAGAAACTGCGAGTTCTTGAAGGGAGAAATCAATACTATGCCGGCATCGCCGCAAATATCCTCAACCAGGCCAAGCAGGATAAAGGTTATGCTCTAGTCCTTGGCGACACCACCGGGAAACTCTCCTTGGAGTTGTCAAGATATTCGAAGATGCAATTTATTGCCGGAGTCCCCAACGCAAAAGTTGCCAAGAGTGTACGAGCATTTCTTCGGGAGCATTTAACTCATCCAAGAGTTACCGTTCATCAACTTTCTGGTGGCAGACTTCCTTATTCGGATTATGTTTTCAACCTGGTTGTTGGCAACGATCCGGCTTACGCAGAAAAGGAATTAAAGCGCGTCCTGCGGCCAAACAGCGGAGTTTTATTCCGGCAGAAAAAGCAGATTTTCCGCCGAGACCGACTCAAAGGGGTTGGCGAATGGACTCATTTTTATGCCGATGTTGGCAATAGTGCCTGCAGCAACGACCAACTGGTTTCCGGGCCATTCCAACTGCAATGGTTCGGAGCACCGGGACCAAGGAAAATGATTGATCGCCATCATCGTACGGTGGCCCCTTTGTGGTCCGAAGGAATTCTATTCATTCCCGGCAACAACCACGTTTTCGCTGTGGACGGCTATAATGGCTCACTTTTGTGGGAAGCAGAAGTGCCGGATTCCAGGCGGATTGCTACGCCGCGCGATTGTAGCTATCTGGCCGCAGCAAAAGATACCTTGTACGTTGCTGCTGGGGATAAGTGCCAGTCCTTCGATACCAAAACCGGGTTCATGCATAATCCGCTCCTATTACCTCAAAGGAAAGTCAATAAACCTCAGCAATGGGGTTACCTTGCCACCGTCAATCATTTGTTAGTCGGCAGTTCTACTAAACCGGGTGCATCGCGAAGAGGCCATAGCAAAGAAGCGATAAAGGGTAGCTACTACGACTTCCGCCCGCTGGTCTGTAGCGAAACGATGTTCGCCTTTGACCGTCACTCCAAGAAACTTCTTTGGACCTATCCGGCAAACCAAGGTTTGATTCTCAACCCGACCATTACCATCGGGGAAGGAAAGCTGTTCTTCATTGAAAGCACCAATCCCAAAACGTTGCGAAGTTCAAACGCCCGAGCAACTCCTGCGGAACTACTGGGAAAAGGATCAAATCTGATCGCCCTTGATTTGAAAACCGGAAAGGAATTGCTGCGAAGAAAGCAGGATTTCTCGGCTGTCGCCCATCTGCTCTACCTTTGTTATGCTCGGGGCAAACTAGTGGCGGTTGGTACGCGGAACTCCAGTACCAACAAAAAGCAAGCCAGGGTACTGTACGACATTTGGGTTTTCAACGCCGATAAGGGCGACAAGGTTTGGTCCGCCACCAAACAATACCCGGCGGGAATCGGCGGCAGTCATGGCGAGCAAGATCATCATCCGGTAATTGTTGGCGACAAGCTCTACTGCGAACCGTGGGGATTTGATTTGCACAGCGGCAAGCTATTATCCGACTTCGGTTGGACTGCTCGGCATCGAAGGGGATGTGGCACTATTTCGGCTTCGGCATCGACCTTCTTTTTCCGCCAATCCAATCCCACTTTGTTTGACTTGTCCACAAACAAGTTCGCGAAAGTTACCAGTTGCACCCGCCCGGGATGCTGGATCAACATGATCCCCGCCGGGGGGCTTCTATTGATTCCCGAGGCCAGCTCCGGCTGTACGTGTAATTATTCCGTGCAGACTTCACTGGCTTTTATTCCGATGCAAAGGAAAGGGGATTAGTTCCCCCTTGATTTTTGGTTTGGTAAAATATCATTATTCTTCTAACTCCCAAATACCTTGAGGGAGATCACCATGACCCCATCTGAATTCCTCACGAACTACAAATCATACAAAGGCCTGCCAACCTTAGCCGGTTTGGCAACCGTCCAGGAGGCAGCGAAACCTGGGTTGAGTATCGAGGAGTGTGTCCAACGGTTAAAACGCTTTCACTATGCCTTTTTGCGGTTGCATGAAATCCTGACGGCTCGAATAACCGCCGAACCAATCTACGAACTTAAGACTGGTTTTTCTCATCACGCTTATTTGTGTGCGGAGCATGTCCAAGCTTTCCGCAAACGTGTGGGGGAGATGCGCGAGCCACCCTTGGGTTTGGAGGAGATACCGGATGTTTACCTTCAAGTGTTTTTTGATGAGATTCTCGGAGCACCAACCACCGAAGAATTATTAGTAGGGCTCTATGAAAAAGCTCTTCCGGCTTTGCAAACCGCACTGCAACAAAATCAGCGAGATGTCAATCCCCTAGCCGATGCCCCCACTATTCGGGTTTGCCGCTTCGCTTGTTTGGAATTGGCCGACATGATTGAGTTCGGCAGAAAGTGTATTGATTGCCTTGTCTCGGAAGAACAGCGAGTGGCCATGCAACCTTGGTTGGAGATCTTGGATGAATGCCTTGGGGGGGCGGGCAATTTAGCCGGCACGGCCGAAGCAACCGCCGGGACTATCACCCGGCAATACTCCATGAAACCGTATGAGTACGACCCGGTTCCAAAGCGGGATGAACGTTTTCAGGATCTTTACAACCAAAGCGTCAATGCCGAGACATTCATCTACTCGGAAGAATTTGCCGCCAAGCCCAAAACTCTGATGATGCTTTTCAAACGCATCCGGGAGATTGATGTTCCCGAAATGATGGCCGGCATCATCCATCAAACCAAGGGAAAACCCTGGAAGTATTCCCTGGACATGTCCCGCCAGTTATGGGATGAAGCTCGCCACGCCATGTTGGGAGAAGTCGGCTTTGTCGCCTTGGGCATCGATTGGACCCAAGCCTGTATCACTCACAACTGGTCATTGCGACTCAACACCGAATGCACCCCGATTGAACGGCACGCGGTTTTGTATTTCATCGAACAGGGACTGATGTCCAAAACCGGCAAGCGCTATGAGTGGGAGTTGGCCTTGGAATCCGGGATTCCTTTGATGGCAACCATCCAGGATTATGATTGGGCCGATGAAGTGTTGCATTCCCAGATTGGCCGGGAAAGGTATATCCCGGAAATTGGCGACTGGAAAGAGGCCTTGGAATACGGCGATCAATGCTGGTCACGAATCCTGAGCAATTGGCAGACGGTCCTGGACCAGGGACTGACCAAACACGAAAACTGGTGGCCGCGAATTTATACGCAAGCTTGCCGCAATTGGGGAGTCGACCCGAATCCTGATGTTTTGGCATACAACACTTCTTATGAAGATGTGCGGGCGGATCTAAAATCGGTTTCCGGGTGTGCATAGGAACAATTAGCCCGAAACTAATTTTTGCGGAAGGGATAAGAATGGG
>CAZPPD010000146.1:0-1284 GCA_964588185.1 uncultured Alcaligenaceae bacterium
GGGGCGAGGTCGCCATCATCGTGGCGACAGGGATTGCCAGCTTCGCTGGGCAAACGAAAAAGCCCACGATGGTGTCGATCATCGTGGGCCGAGAGGAGGCGACAGAATCATTCCGTCTAGGCAGAGGTTATTTTTGGAACCGTTTGACCCGTGGGGGCGGTGTGGGATTGCGTGATTGTTGCGAGCTTCGCTCGAATCGCCATCCATTGGGCAGTTGCGGGTGAGCAAAATCGGTCACCCGGAGATTGACATTGGTTTGCACGCGTTGGAAATCCCAAGTGATCTCACTGCCGTTTAAATCTTCAAACCACAATTGTCGCGGCAGGAAGGTGCTTCGCAATAAAACCAGTCGAGCCCTGGCAAAATCTGCTTTGTCTGCCTTGGTTTTCGGGCGGATTTCCACATAGTAGTACCATTTATCATTCGGCGGCGGATTAATCCAAGTCAAATGATAACGCTGCTTAGCCTGGGCGGCTTTCATTCCAAACAGGAACGAAACCAGGTTTTCATCGGAAACATTCCCTGTCTTGGGCTTCGGCATATCGTGAACGCGGATTACCTTAGTCTGGGGTACCCACTGATATAAAAAAGTACCGGTGATGAGGAACTTTTCGAATTTCTGCGGCTGCCCTTTTTTCACCAGGTGAAGACTGGCAAGGCTTCCTTGTTTGGTCTTTAAATATTTGGCTTGGCCTTCAAAAATGTCCTTGCGGCCAAATACTTTGTCAACATCGGTTCGTTGGACTTGGGTCACCAGGCTGTTGATGGAACCCATCGTCTTTTCCCAGTTGACCAGCACAAAATCGATTTTCGATCGGAAAGGATCCAGGGTGGTTTGGCCCGGTTGCTGGGCAATCAGCATCCCTTGGCCAATCAGCAAACCAACCAAAGCCAGACAACAATGACGCATATATTTCCTCCCGATTTTATCTGTCCCTGAATATTCGCGGAGGTGGAAAGTTCTAATCCCACTCCAGAAATTGGTTATAACACGAGCCTTATTGGGCGCGAAGTGCGGTATTTTACGATCCAACCTAAATGGCAAAAATTGCCGGAGATAATAGGAAGCAGGAGATTTGGAGAATATGTACAAGATTCTTGTCTTTCGCGAAACCACGCGATTGGGAAATTTGCGGACATTTCATCTAAAGCCGTTTCTCAAGGCGAATTTAATGGAAATTCACCCACTAGATTTGTACTTTAGTCTTAATAGTTTCTCATATCCTTTTTCTTCCTTATCTCAACAAAGTGCAGGGACTTGCGTTGGACCTATTATTGTTCTTC
>CAZPPD010000146.1:1294-9792 GCA_964588185.1 uncultured Alcaligenaceae bacterium
GCATGATGGTTGCTTCGGCGGCTTTTCTGCATGAAAGGAGTTTCCCCCATGGCTCACCGAACCTCCCCGGTGAATGGTCCGTCCAAAAAGGCCGGCAAGAAATCCGGATTTTTCCGGGCCAAGAAATTTCGTCCTATTTTGGAATGGATGGAAGAGCGAATTACGCCGACCACACAAGTTGCCTATTTCCAGAACGGCGAACCGGTTTTGGTTGCGACTCAAGGTTCCTTTACCGAAGGTGCGATCTATACCGGAACACAAGACACCGAAATTCAAGAGACAACACCTAGTACAAACTTCGGCAGCAGTTCAACCTTCGCAGTGGGGCCGGGAAGCCAGACTTTGATTCAATTTTCCAATCTTTTTGGGGATAGCCTGATACCCACCGATTCGTTAATTGCCCAGGCCAAGGTATATGTCAAACCCACCATTGGAGGAATTGATGGCGGCCAACTGGTGCAACTGAATCAGCCTTGGGATGAAGCAACGGCTACATGGGATAGCCCCCTCCTCTCCGGGAACAATGGGTCGGGAGGTATTCAAACCGATGGCAACGAGGCAGTAACTGGTTCCTTCCCGAGGACAAATACGACCGACCGAATTTTCTTTGATGTCACCTCTTCTTTACAGCAATGGCAAGAAAATCCGAGTGAAAACTTCGGTTGGGCAATAATTCCTGTAAACGGCAATAGTTCCGAGTTCTTTTCCTCAAATAATAGTACGATCGATTTACTCGGAACCTTCTTTGACATCATTTCCGGGGACAAGCCGTATCTTGAGGTTACTTTCGAAGCCGATGTCCCGCCACCGGTGGAACCGGTCAGCATTACCGGTGATTTTGATACTCCGCTGGTCGAAGGCCATAGCCGGACTTTCACGGTTGAATTAACCGGACCGCCAATCGAGGACGGAAAAACGGTGGAGATCAAGGCATTTCCCGACACCGTCCAGTTTGACACCAGCGATACGTTATTAACTACCGAAGATGCAAACGTCGAACTCACCTTTGACGGCAGCAATCTGGATATCATTGCCAGAACTAACCAACCCATCGAAGAAGATTTCGAACTGCGGGAAGTGGTTTTCCATGGCGGCCAGGCATCCAAGCAGATCCGACCTGCCGGTTCCGAATTTGATTTCATCGGGCCCGCTGGTTCCGAAGTGTACATCCTGCCCGGTGCCCAGAGTGTCGATGAATTGTTCCTGGGATTTGGCGCCAGCGATATTTTGCCGGGCATCTTTGATGGACCGCTGGAGATCGAGATTCTGAACTATGCCGGTCCCGGTAAATTCTCTGTTTACAAGTTGGATCAAAATTCCCAACCGGACGTGGTTGTGCGTGCTTCTCTTGAGCAAGGGGTCAACCAGATCGACAAAACGATCCCGATCAACCCGGGCATTAGCGAGAAATATTACTTTGCCTTTCACGAATCGGGAATACGCCAGATTGATATCGTCGCCAAAGGCACGTTGTTGGATGGTACCAAAGTTCGCAGTGAACAGGCCATATGGACCTTCGAGATCGAAGACAACTTCCTCGCCGTTGGTCAAGCCGATCTGGATGTGCAATTGAATAACCAGGAATTGGAACTGAATGTTGAGTATGATGCCGGCAACGGAAACGGACCCCAACAGGCCAATCTGGATGAAGTGAAGTTTTTCGCCGGTCTAAGTTCGCAACAGGTTCGGCCAAACGGTGAGGACTATAACTTCCTCGGCGTTCCGGAAGGGGAAATGGTGTATGTTCTTCCGGAGAGCAGGGATTTTTCCAAGTTGTTCCTCAATGTTACCGCAAGTAATATTCCGCTGGGTTTGGTGACGATGGCCTTGCAGGATGTTCGCGGCCCCGGGGAGTTTTCCGTCTACCAAAATGATCCCGGTTTCCCGCCGATCATTGCCTTCTCAACCCAAGACGGGATTGATGATACCGACCAAATCTTGCTCAATGCCGGTGCCCAGAAAACTTACAACTGGGCATTCTCCAAAACCGGCACCTATGAGGTGGATGTCCAGCTTTTGGGTAATTTCCAGGGTATCGGAGATGTCCAAAGCGACCTCGTAACGCTCACTTTTCAAGTAGGCGGAACAGAATCCAATCCGGTTACTGAGATCATTTTCGAGGCCACCGAAGACGGCAGTTTACCCCCGCCGCAAACCTTTACACTGACGGCTCGGGATGACGGGATTGATGAGCTGGACCCACACTTCGGACAAATAGCTTTCTTTACCGCAACCCTCGATTTTTTCTATGTCCAATTTCCCATCCTGACGCCTCGCTCGGTGCCCATCATTGACCCAACGGAGAACTCTCCTCCCATTGCCGAAAACGATGAGTTTACTACCGATGAAGAAACCGCCATCGGCGGAGATCTGTTTGCCGACAACGGTTTTGACATCGACTTTGATCCCGATGATGATCCCATCAGGATTGTGGAAGTAAATGACATAACCCTTAGTGGGGGCACCTTCTCCGACGGACCGTTGACGGTCGATGAAGGTGGATCGTTCTCCTTTGACCCCCGAGGTTTGTTTGATCACATACCCATGGACGAAACGGTCACGGAAACATTTACCTACACCATTTCCGATGGCTTTTTGACCGATAAAGCCACCGTCACCATCACCATCAATGGAATTAATGATCCTCCCGAAGCCAAGGACGATCTCTTCGAGACCGATCAACACACACCGGTTTCCGGAAATGTCACCGAAGATAACGGCTTTGGGATCGACTTCGACTTGGATGTCCCCACGGATTTGACGGTAATAGAAATCAACAACCTTACCTTCACTCCGGGAACACCGATCACCCTTCCTTCGGGTGCCTTGCTAACCATCGAAGCCAACGGGGATATGACTTACGATCCCAATGGTCAGTTCGATGATTTGGAAACGGACACAGTGGAAACCGACTCCTTCGATTACACCATCACCGATGATATTGAAACCGACGAAGCCACAGTGACTATTGAAATCATAGGTGTAAATGACAAACCGGATGCCAAGGACGATGATTTCGAGACGGATGAAGAATCGGAAATCACCGGGAACATTGTTACTATCGACAATGGTCACGGGGTGGATGAAGACCCCGAAGACGATCCCTTGGTAGTCACCCTGGTAAATGAAACTCCGCTGGTGGATGGAACCTTCACGGCAGGTCCCATAACAGTGAATGAAGACGGCAGTTTCTCCTACAATCCCAAAGGATTTTGGGACCAGATTCCCTTGGGTGAATCCGAATTGGACACCTTCACCTACACCATTTCCGATGGTAACTTAACCGACCAGGCAACCGTATCGATAACAATCAATGGCTTAAATGATCCGCCGGTTGCTGAGGATGACAAGTTTATCACCGACCAACATACCCCGGTTTCAGGAAATCTGTTAGAGGATAACGGCTTTGGTATGGACAGCGACTTGGATGTCCCCTCTACGCTTACCGTCGTTGAAATTAATGGCCAGCCCTTTATTCCTAACACCACGATCACCTTGCCTTCCGGCGCTCTGCTATTTATCGAGTCAGACGGGGACATCGCTTACGACCCAAATGGCAGGTTCGACTTTGTTCCCACGGGGGTTTCGTTCCCCGATTCCTTCGACTATACCTTGAGCGATGGAATTGAAACGGACGAAGCCACCGTCACAATTGATATCTTCGGCGTGAACGATAAGCCGGACGCCAAAGACGATGATTTTGTCACGGATGAAGACACCAATGTTGTTGGCAATATCATCACCGGGGACAACGGCCATGGGGAGGATACTGATCCCGAAAATGATCCTTTAAAGGTGGTAGCGGTCGATAACATTCCTTTCGCGGGCATTTTTAATGACGGCCCGCTTACCATCCAAGAAGATGGAACTATTATCTTTGACACCTTTGCGGCAGTTGGAGACCTGTCCGTTGGTGAAGAGGTTCCATTCGATTTCACCTATACCATCAGTGATGGAGAATTTACCGATGAGGCAGACATTTCCATTCTGGTCATAGGTCTCAATGATCCCCCGGTAGCATTTGATGACTTGTATGTGACGGATAAGGAGACCCCGGAATCCGGAAACTTGCTGGTCGACAATGGTTTTGGACCGGACGTCGATGACGACGGTCCGCTGCCGTTGATAGTCAGCCAAATCGAAGAACAACCATTCTTCCCCGGTGTTCCGGTAGTCCTTCCCTCCGGGGCTTTGGTGACAGTAGATGCTTCGGGTGATTTCACCTATGACCCCAATGGCCAATTTGACGACCTGCAAGATGGGGAGTTTGCTACCGATTCCTTCACCTACACCATCGATGATGGATTGGATTTCGATATCGGCGAAGCAACTATTACCATCTTCGGGCTGAATGAACCTCCCGAACCTAAAGACGATGACTTCTCCATCAAAGAAACCACTTTCTTGACCGGGGATTTATTCAGTGACAACGGCAATGGCCCGGATACGGATCCCAATGGCGATTCATTCTCGATAACCAAAGTAAATGATCTCCTGCTGACCGATGGCCAGTTTGTCGACGGCGGCTTAACGGTGAATTCCGACGGTTCCTTCAGTTTTAATCCTTCACAATTCGTGGGTACATTGGCGGAAGATGAAGTGGAGCTTTTCACCTTCGACTACACCATCAGTGATAGCCAGTTTGAAGCCAAAGCCGATGTTGAGATCGCCATTACCGGTGTCAACGATTTCCCTAAAGGCATAAACGACGACTACAAAGTGGATGAAGACTCCATACTCAATGAAAATGTGCTGGCCCTGGATACCGACGCTAACGGCGATCCTTTGATGGTTTCTTCCGTACGGATTGACGGTATTCCCATGGATGTTCCGGAGGAGGGGCTTAACACCGAGCTGTTTGGAGCACCCCTCTTCGTTCATCCGAATGGAGACATAACCTTTACTGCTGCCGGCCATTTCGATGGCTTGGTGGAAGGCAATGTTTCCAACCCATTCTTCGACTACACCCTGACCGACGGGATGGATACCGATACCGCGATGGTCAGTATTGAGGTGTTGGGAGTAAATGATGAGCCAAAATTTGAGCAGGATCCGTACAACTTTTCAGTGGAAGAAAACCCCAGCTCAACCTTTGTCGGCCAGGTGATCGCCAACGATCCGGATTCGGGAGACTTTTTAACCTACTCGATCGATTCTGGGAATGAAAACGGGATCTTTGCCATCGATTCTTTCACCGGGATTATTTCGGTAGCAAAACCGGATCAATTAGATTTTGAAAACGGACCACAGTCTTATACCTTAATGGTTTCTGTAGTGGACTCTTTTACCGGCTCCGATTCCACCACGGTAAATATCAACATCCTGAATGTGAATGAAGCACCTGCAAATCTAGCCTTCAATGTCGCCGGGCTCCAAGAAGGCATCAATGATGAAGTTGTGGTTGGATTTTTGGCTGCGGAGGATCAGGATGCCAATGACACGGTTACCTTCGTTTTGGTAGGCGGGCAGGACTTCTTTCAAGTTGTAGGCAATGAGGTTCGCACTAAAGCCGGCAATCCTCTCAACTTCGAGGATAGCCCAACCATTGACTTTACCGTGGAGGCCTTTGACTCCAATTTCAATTCGATCTCCGAAACCTTTACCTTGGACATCGGTAACGATGCACCAACAGCACCGATCGATTCCGACACGGTGGAAAATACCATTTTTGTGGATGCGGCCAATGGGTCTACTGTCGGTATTCGGGCAAGTTCCCAAGATCCCGGCGGGGGGGTTGTTACTTATAACCTGACCGATGATGCCGGAGGAGTTTTCGCCATTGATACGGTGACCGGTATTGTAACCATAGCTGATAGCGACCTCATTGCCGGGCCGGGAAATTTGACCATCACGGTGGAAGCTTCGGACGGTTTGCTAACCTCTAGTGCGGCATCCTTTACCATTGAGGTAACCGAGCAGCCGGATGGCCCGGCATTTCAGGGACCGGACGGCAAAGTTTTCGTTAACGGTAATGACGAAGATGACCTCATCATTGTCCGCGATGGTCAAGATGGAAAAGTAGAAGTATCCATTAGTCCAATCGAAGAAGGGCAAAACAATCTCAATACGCCCTTTTCTCAGCTTGCACCGAATTCCCGGAAGATTTCCAAAAGATTACGAACCACGCGGAAAAATGCCGTCGCTCCGGTTCCCAATCCAAATGTGCAAACTTGGTTGTTTTCTGATGTCACTGGTTTTGCCATCAATGGCAATGGTGGGAACGACAATGTCCAAGTAGAGGCTTGGGTACCGGCAGAAATCTTTGGTGGACCGGGCAATGATACCCTTCAAGGAGGATCCGGGAATGACCTGATCGACGGCGGTCCGGGGGATGATTCCCTCAATGGCAAAGCCGGCAACGACATTTTGCTTGGGGGTTTGGGGAAAAATTCCCTGGCCGATTCGGACGGGGCCAATGCCTTTTTCGATTTGACCAGCAGCGAGATTCCAGGCCAAGTCAATGAGGGGGCTAATTTGCTATTCCATGGCACCTTTTTCTCGAACAGTTCCTTAAGCGCAAGTCTAAACATCAGTCAAAATGGCAACCCGGTAGCGGATATTGATTTTGCTGCGGGACAAAACATCTGGAATGAATCCTTGGTCGCCGGTGATGGTCCCGGTCAGGAAGAAATCACCCTGACACTGACTGTCAACAACGGAACTCCTCGCACGACGGAAATTCCCTTCGCCTATGAGGTTCTCAACGTTGCTCCAACCGCCATTTTCGGCCACCAAATTTCCCCCGAGAATAACTCCGCCACTGTAAGCTTTACTAAACCGAAAGATCTATCAGCGGAGGATGTCACTGCCGGATTTACTTATCAATACAAGTTCGAGGAGACCGGCAGCTTTGTCGAAGGAATTGCCATCGAACCCGTTCCACAGGATATCTTAAATCTACTTTTCTCGGGTCAGGTTGATTCTTTGAAAATTGACGGCCGGATCATTGATAAAGATGGCGGTTTCACCGACTACTCCACCGTTCTTATCCCCGGCTTAGATCCCAAGATCGAAGACATTAAGGTGGGCGATGGCACGGGGCAAATTTCTTCGGTTAAAAATGTGAAAGTTATGTTCAACACCATCGTGGAGGTAGAATCGGACGCATTCACTCTTTCCGGACCGTCGGGAACCGGTTCCAATGTCAATTTGAGTGTGCAAACCGAGACGGTTAGCAACAAAACCGAAGCCAACATTACTTTCTCCGGACCCGAAGTAAAAGGCGGCTCCCTTCCGGATGGCAAATACACTTTGGAGGTCATCAAGGAAAACATTCAGGCCAACGGGATGTCTTTGGAGTCAAATGTTTCGCAGGAAATTACGCGCATCTTCGGAGACCACAATGGAGATGGCTTTGTCGGATTGGACGACCTCCAGGCATTCCGGGATTCCTATCGCTCCGAATTAGGAGATGCGAACTACCTTGACTACTTTGATTTCGACAGCGACGGAGACATTGACCACCGCGATTATTTCGAGTTTCTAAAGCGTTTCAAGTTGTTTCTCTAGAAGCAAACGGCGGTGGGAAGTTCACCTGCGAGGAGTTATAATTTCTGCAAGAGGATTCTAATGCAAATTACGATTGGAACCAATTTCCCGCAGTAAATTTTCACTCGTTTCACCAAAGGTGGATTTCCGAACTTGCCGACGCACTCCATACGGGTGGGTTGCCGGAAGGGTAGTTCGCCATTGATAAGGTCCAACTCCGGGTGTACTTACACTAAAAGCGCACCTCCCGGCGGACCTATTCGATTAAATCTATCCACTAGCCCCTACCCTATTTCTTCTGGCAAACTCCGCCGAGGTCCGTAAGACTGAAAGAAAAAGAAATCCTTGGAGATTCCTATGAAGCCGACAAATATTGAGAATCAATCCCGCCGCGATTTCCTCAAGGCAATGTCTGCCGCAGCAGCGGCAACGCTGACGCTTGGGGAACCGGTTTTTGCCAACGAAGACATCCAACATCCGGAACCCACTGCCGATTCCTGTATTCTCCTGTGGATGGCGGGCGGCATGGCAGCTCCCGAGACTTTTGATCCCAAGCGATATACTCCCTTCGAAGTCGGAGTTCGCGCCCAACGCATCTTGTCTACGTTTCCTCAGATCGACACTGCAGTGGACAATATCAAGATTACCCAAGGGTTGGAAAATATCGCCCGGGTTATGGATCGAGCCACCTTGATTCGCTCGCATCGGGTTGCCGATTTGGGCCACATTCTTCATTCCCGTCACCAATATCATTGGCATACCGGGTATGTGCCGCCGCAGACCGTGGCGGCTCCCCATATTGGCTCCTGGATCGCCCGCCTTAAAGGTCCGCGAAATCCGGCGATTCCCGCTTTCATTAACATTGGCCAGCGGTTGGAAGGGGTCGGCGAATCCGAAGAGCTGAAGGCTTTCACCACTGGCGGATTCTTTGGCAGTGAATATGGTCCCTTCAATCTGCCCTACCCTCGCGATGCCATTAATGCGGTTCGTCCACCTCAAGGAATGACCAA
>CAZPPD010000147.1:0-9788 GCA_964588185.1 uncultured Alcaligenaceae bacterium
CGGTAAACATCATCCCCCTTATGTTCATACGGTTATTTTTTATATGAAGAAAGATGCTCCCAAAGGACAGACGCAAAAGGTCATTCAAGACTGCCATAAACTCCTGGCGAAAATCCCCTCCGTGAAAGCTCTTTGGGTCGGACGGCCGGCGAAAAAATCCACCCCGAAAGTCAGTGTTAGCGATTATGATGTGGGCTTGATGATTGTGGTCGACGATTATGATGGGTTGCAAAAATATTTGCAACACCCGGATCACCTCGAGTTTGTCGGGCGTCATCGCAAACACTTCGAACGGGTTCTGGTTTATGATTTTCTCAATCAACAAAAGTAACTTTGGTATTTGCAATTAAAGCCCCCCGATCAAATTGGTGGGCTTTCCTTTTCCTTTGGAGATCATCATGAATTTACTGCTTTGGGTTGTTTCGGTGGGAATTGGCATATCCAGTCCGGTCCAAAAACAAGAATCCCCCGCCGCACCAAAAGAGGCCGACAGGATTTTTAACGGCTCGAGTTTGGAAGGCTGGGTTGCCGAAGGAAAGAGCAAGTATACCGAGGGGAAATCCGGGAAGCCATTGCCGATTTGGACGGTCAAGGATGGCTGCATTTATTGTGCGGGAAAAGGATATGGTTTCCTGAGGTACAAAAAGGAATTCAAGGATTTTCACTTTCATTTGCAATATCGGTTCGTCAAACCGGGCGGCCGTAACAATAGCGGCATCGGCATCCGCACGGTGCCTTTCAACCCCAAGAAATCTCGGGCAACGCGTCCGTCTTTTGCCTGCTATGAAATTCAGCTTCTGAATGACGTGGGACGCAAACCGTCCACGCATAGTACCGGTTCGCTGTATCGATATGTTGCCCCGAAGGTAAGTGCCATTAACCCGGCTCCCGAGTGGAATACAATGGATATTGTGTGCCAAGGCCCCAAAATCCAAATCACCATGAATGGCAAGGAAATCATCAATGTAGACCAATCCACCATCGCCCGACTCAAGGACAAGCCATTGCGTGGATATCTGTGTTTGCAAAATCATGGAAGCCAAGTGGAATTTCGCGACCTGTGGGTCCGAGAACTGAAGTAGCTGCCAATACGAGAGACTGCAACTATGACTGACCCAGAAAACCGCCCGGAAGAACTGCAATCAGATTCTCCGCACGAAGAAACCCCTCAAACGGATTCTCCGGAAGTTGCTGCGGAAGAGAAAACTCCGTCTGGCCCCAAAAAGCTGGCCTCATTGGATGAACTACCCAAGGAGATGTTCGACCAAGAGCAGACAAGCAGTGAAGGGGATGGTCCTCCCGGTGAAGGGGAGAGTAAGGAAGAATCCCAGAATGGCGAAGCGCCCGCCGGGGAAGAGAAGGAACCGGTCCATGAAGCGGTGATGGAGGAACGCTTGGAGAAGATGCGCCGCAAACAGCAGCGGCAAGGCAAGGTTCCACATATTCCCCAAGATCAGGATTTCTTTTCTTCTGCGCCTCCGGATGAGGTCTTGGAGGAGGAGTTGGAGCGGGAGTTGGCGGAAGCCATGGGCGGGATGTCCGAAGAGGAATTACTCGGCGAGTTGTCTCCCGATAAAAGACCGGAACCGCAAAGTGGTCCTCCTGGGAAAAAGAAGGGGAAGATCATCTCGGTGCATGGGCCGGATGTGTTTGTGGAAATTCCCGGCAACCGCAGTCAGGGAGTTCTTCCCATTACTCAGTTCGGGGAAGAGGAAAAACCGGAAATTGGTTCCGAGGTCGATATCCAGATTGAAGGATACGATAATGCCAATGGTTTGTTGATCCTGACTCGCAAAGGTGCCGCGGTCGAGGCCGATTGGTCCACTATTGCCACCGGCATGGTAGTGGAAGCCCGCGTGACCGAAACTAACAAGGGCGGGTTGACTGTTATTGTCAATGGAATTCGCGGCTTCATGCCCATCAGTCAGATTGATATGTTTCGTGTGGAGAATGCGGAACAGTTTGTAAATGAGAAGCTGCTTTGCGTGGTAACTGAAGCGGATCAGGCCAATCGCAACTTAGTGGTCAGCCGGCGGGCGCTTCTGGAACGGGAGCGCGAAGAAAAGCGCGAGCAGATGTGGAATGAGATTGCGGAAGGGCAAATTGTCGAGGGAGTGGTTCGTTCGGTCCAGAATTTCGGGGCTTTTGTGGACCTTGGGGGTATTGACGGCCTGTTGCATGTCAGCGAGATGAGCTGGACCAAGGTCAAGCGGGCCTCGGATGTTTTGGAACCGGGTCAGCGGATCAAGGTTATTGTCCTGAGGGTGGATCGAGAACATCGCAAGATTGGCTTGGGTCTCAAGCAGTTGACCCCAAGTCCTTGGGATGATGTTGATATCAAATATCCCATTGGTGGAGTGGTCATGGGGAAAGTGTCCCGGCTGGCGGAATTTGGCGCCTTTGTTGAATTGGAACCGGCCATTGAGGGATTGGTCCATATTTCGGAGTTGGCTTCACGAAAAGTTCGCCGGACTGCGGAAGCGGTTCAGCTCGAGCAGGAAGTGAAAGTCCAGGTGCTAGACATTGATAAGGACCGTCGCCGCATTTCCTTGTCCATACGGGCGGCCATGGCCAAGGATGTCGAGGAAGTGGACGAGGAAGAAACGCCGGACGAGGCAGCAGAGGAGAAGAAGGTCAAACAGTCGCGACCTCGAACCACGCCATTGAAGGGGGGAGTGGGCGGTCAATCGGGGTATTTAATTCCCCGGTTGGGTAATGACGAATAACTTTTCTTCCATCTATGAGATTGTGGATTTTCTAAGATTCGGTTGTTGGTTGATGAATTATATGAACCTGGGAACAGGGAATTGGGCTTCAAAATAACTTTACGATTACCCCCCTCTTAGTTCAGTATCAAAGAAATTAAGACCCGCGTAACCCAATAACGCCCAACGAAGGCGAAGATCAACAAACCCTACCGTCGCCTCCCATTCACATTCTTCGTAACCATCCGTAATCCGAAGGATAATTTTGGCATAAGCATATATATTAGGCCCACTTCCCCGGGGGTTTGGGCTTCAGCAGTGGGTGCTCCTGTTCAGTTAATTCCAAGGAGATCAGCCACCCACCTCGAAAAATAGTGTCTTTACAATCCGAATCAAAACAAACCATCACCACCCGGGAACTTGAAGGTCGGCTGGTGTGGCGGAAAAGGGGCATTTACATTTTGTGGTAGGTCCCCGAAGGACCGTTCCGGCAAATTGTTCTTGACCCGCCACACCCACCGGTAGCATCGGTAGCATCCCCGGTGGTTTTCTTTTGTCTGCAGGAGACTCAACAATGCGAAGCTGCCTTGCTCTAACGATTGCGATTTATTTCTTGTCCATCCTTCCTTGTCAGGGCAAAGAACCATTCTTCCTCAAGGATGGTCAACGTGTGCTTTTCGTCGGCGACAGCAATACTTTTGCCGGTCAGTACATTGCTTACCTCGACACTTTCCTGGTGACTCGCTTTCCGGATAAGAAATTTGAGCTGATCAATGTGGGCCTTCCCAGTGAAACTGTGTCCGGGTTGTCGGAACCGGATCACCCTTTTCCCCGCCCGGATTTGCATACTCGCTTGCCTCGAGTCCTGCATAGAACTAAGCCCGATGTAGTTGTTGCCTGCTACGGCATGAATGACGCCATCTATTATCCGTTCAGCCGGAAACGCTTCGAAAAACATCAGCAGGGAATCCGCAAATTAATCCGGGAAGTACGCCAAGCCGGAGCGAAGATTGTCCTGGTGACAACTCCGCCGTTTGATCCGGTCCCGGTAAAGAAACGATTGCTCCCCGCTGGGGCAGATAAATATAGCTGGATGAAGCCGTATGAAAAATATGACGAGGTGCTGCGAACCTATGCCAAGTGGCTGGTTTCGCTACGCAAGGAAGGTTTCTTGGTTGTCGATGCCCATTCGGCGATAGAAAAACACCTCAAGGAAATGCGGATGAAAGATCCCGGCTATCGCTTGGCTGGAGACGGCATTCATCCCAATCCAATGGGCCATTGGTTGATTGCCGCGGAGATTCTCCAGGCTTGGAATGCCCCGGCAGTGGTCTCGGGAGGAAATGTATTCTTGAACCTTCTTATGGAGAAGAGAGATTCCGAGGGCCGGGCGTCCGTAAGTAAAATGAAGGAGGGATTACAGCTTAAGGTACGTACCAAGCTCCCTTTTCCCACAGACTCCCGGTGGCCGGAGTCATTTCCGGAGAAAGAAGCCATCGAAAAGGATCTGAACCGATTTGGGATTCAACTGATTTACAAAGGCTAACGATTTCATGTGTATCCCAAGGAAAATCCCGAGAAGAAATTCGTTCTGAACAATGAGGTATACTTGGATTTTCACTCGTTTCCCAACTTGGGGGGTAAGCGGAGCCGGCAGGTTTTGGACTTGGTGGAAAAGCGGCAACGGATTCTGGGAAGAGCGTGGCTTACGGACATCGGTCACAACCGCCCAAATACTCCAAAGGGAATTCCCTTGGCGAAAGCCAAAGAGGAAGCCGCCAAGTTGGATGCGGAAATCAGAAGTCTAACCCGACCGGTGGATTTTATTTTCCTCCTTAAGGAGGCGAAGAAGAAATGAGAAGAGCTAAACGGATGTTCTGTTTTCACGTAACCTAAAACCGATGCCCCAATTTAGGTTGGTATATTTCTCAGCTTCCGGAATAATTTGTCATATACCCAATTCTGGTAATCCGATTTATCATATAAAGTTGATTGGGATCCCGGAAATCCAATCTCACAGAGAAATTAGTTCATTGGCAGGATTTCACGCCGAATTTTGATGTGAATGTTTGAAGGAATTCGAAAGGGTTTAACAGACGCACTCAAGAAGCTGTCGGGTCGCGGCCGCTTAACCGAAGACAACATTCGAGACGGGCTCAAGGAAGTTCGCAAAGCTCTGCTCGATGCCGACGTCAACTTTACGGTCGCAAACGAATTCATCAAAAGAGTTACCGATAAAGCCGTTGGCCAGGAAATCATCCGCACCGTGAATCCCGGCGAGCAAATCGTCAATATTCTCTACGAAGAACTCGTGGAGCTAATGGGTCCGGTCGATACGCGGATTCATTTTGCCAAAGATCGGCCAACGGTCATCATGCTGTGTGGCCTGCAAGGTTCGGGGAAAACTACGACGGCGGGCAAGCTGGCATTAACCATGCGGGACAAGATGAACCGCAAACCGTTGCTGGTCGCCGCGGACTTGCAACGCCCTGCCGCTGTGGATCAGGTCAAAGTCCTCGGCGAACAACTCGACATTCCCGTTTACAGCGAAGGTCCCATTCCCACCGATCCCAATGCCAAACGGCCATCACCGATTAATGTCTGCCGCAACGCCGTTTCGCATGCCAAGACCATCCAAGCCGACACGATTATCCTCGACACGGCGGGCCGGTTGCACGTAGCCGACATGCCCATGGATGAGCTGAAACAGATCGACCGCCTGGTTAAGCCGGACGAAATCTATTTCGTCTGCGATGCCATGACCGGGCAGGACGCGGTTAATAGTTCCAAGGCTTTTAATGATGCCCTGGACTTGAATGGAGTGATTCTCACCAAGTTGGACGGGGATGCTCGTGGAGGTGCTGCCCTCTCCATCAAAGAAGTAACCAAGGTCCCGATCAAATTCATCGGCGTTGGCGAGAAACTGGACAAGCTGGAAGAGTTCCGCCCCGATGGGATGGCTCAGCGGATTTTGGGCCAGGGCGACATCATGGCCTTGGTGCAAAAGGTCCAGGAAGCACAGCAAGAAATCTCCCAGGAGGAACTGCAAAAACAGCAGGAAAAAATGGAGAAGGGGGATTTCACCCTCAACGATTTCCGCAAACAATTCGAGCAGCTCAAGAGCATGGGCGGCATTGGCAACGTCGCCCAGATGATGCCGGGAATGGGAGATATGATTCCCGAGGGCGAAGATCCGGAAATGGCCTTCAAACGCATCCAGGGTATGATCGATTCCATGACCATGGACGAACGCCGCGACCCGGATGTGATTGATATCAGTCGCCGTCGCCGAATTGCCACGGGGAGTGGGACGCAACCGCATGAAATCAAACAGTTCCTGAATCAGTTCGCGCAAATCCGAACGCTGATGCGGCAGATGGCCAAGATGAGCATCTGGGAACGGATTAAGATGGTCACCGGCATGAGCAAAGGAGGAATGTTAAATCCCGGAGCCATGCCGAAGCAAAAGATAGGGACCGGAAAACGCAAAAGTCCGAAGGAACGAGCCGCGGAGCGAAAGAAGAAGCGAAAACAAGGGAAGAAAAGGTAGACTGGTTTCTTGCCGATAAAAGGAACTACTAGGTCTTGCTCAATTCATCTTTGTCGGAAAGCTCCAAATCCTCCAGCAAACTCTGGCGGATTTCATCGCTAAGCTGGGCACTTTGGTGACGATATTTGGGGAGCACAAATTCCAACCATGCCGGCAATCGTAGATCCGCCAGGCCATCTCGAGAATCCGAATCGATGGTGAACTGAACCCAATGGGCAGCGCCAATGCACAAGTCTTCCGGGCGGCAGGTGATTAATTCGGATTCCACAGTCATATTGCCGACATTCAAGCGAAGGTCTTTCCCCTCAAAATCTTCCCAAGGAGAAAGTTCCTCTTCCAGCTGCGTCTCATCTTCCACATTGATCAGCATGGCGGCTTGCAAGGTGTTTTGCCCGGGCAGCAAGCGATTGTACCAATCCAATTCTTTTTGCAATCGGTTAGGTTCTGCAAGACGGGCAATACGAATGATCTCGTGAACCCGAAACCACAGCGTCTGGCGATTCTCGAATAGAAGGGTAACTTTGGGCCCAACCCGGACTCGACGGTAACGGTCCAAATAGCGACCAAAAGAATCGAAAAATTCGCCTCGCCGGCTGGCGTATTCCTTGATGGGCAACAAATCGTCCAGAGTTAACGGCATCATATTTGATCGTCCTTGATCAAAATCCCGAATTTCGAATTGGCAGCTGGATTCGCCAGAATTCAGCTTAATTGGAAAGCGGATTGCCAGAAGTCAGCCGAGGGGTTTATTTCTTCCCCTTACGAGATCCACCTTCCGACCCTTTGCCGGAGCCATCCTTGCCCGGCTTGTCCGGCTTATCCAAACTTGGTTCCATCAACTTAAAGTAAGCAAATCCCGCAATCAAAGCCCCAAGCACTGGTCCCACGGTGTAAACGAAGGCATCCGCGAATGGCGGCGATACAGCAGAATCCTGGGAACCCATGGCCCATTCACAAAACACCGGTCCAAACCAGCGGGCGGGATTCAATGCGGCTCCCGTCAGGGGAAAAGCAAACAGGACAGCGGCCGTCATGGTCAAGCCGGCGATCAATCCTGCTAGCCGGGAATCCAGAAAAATCAACACTCTAGTTTCGCTTGATTTTCTGCCTTCGCTACCTTCCTCCAGCTTCTGCCATTGGTCCTTACGCAGAATCGATCCGAAGATGGCGAAGACCAAGAAAAAGGTCAAGAGGAGTTCTATCCCCGCTCCACTAAAGAGAGTTCCCCAAGTTATTTCCGGATAGGCATCCGGATTTAGGTGGACCGCTCCAAAGCGGCAGTCTCGTAAGACACCCAACGAAAAATTAACCCGCAAACATAATCCGGCCAGGACCCCACCCAAAAATTGGGCTCCCAACAACCAAGCCGCCCGTTTGCTTTCCAGTTGGTTAAAGACCCACAACATGATGGTGACCGCCGGATTGAGGAAACCACCGGAACGGTGCATGGTGGCAGCCAGCAAGACGGCCAGAATGAGTCCCTGAGCCAAAGCCATGCCAACAAACCCCGGCTGGTGTCCGGTGATGGGCGACTTTCCCGGGTCCATGCCAATTGGTAGCGTCATGGTGTTGACACAAACCACTCCGGCGCTGATAAAAACCAGGCCAAATGTTCCAACTAACTCAATTAGGTAAGCACGGAAGATTTGCGAATTCATCAGATTTGCTTTGTTTTGGAATAGCGTGGTCACCGCAGGTTGAATAGGCAAAGGGTGTCCCACTGAACTTTGGGTTTGTAATCCAATTATTGTTCTGAAGCATGCTCGCCTAGATTCTCCAAGTACTTAACTTTTAGCAATAGCGGGGAAGATGCAGAATGGTAGGGCGAGCACGGCACCCAAAATATTCGAAGAATCTCAAAATCCAGTGGAACACCCATAGGCAAATTCAGACTTCCTCGTCTCCTTCAGAGGACGGCCCATTGCCATCTAGCGGGCAAAGTGTAGCGACATGAAGAAGCAGTTGATCGATGGAAAACGGTTTGCGAATGTACGCGTCTACCCCCAGCATTTCCGCATAAGCCCGATGGCGACTTCCTTCGTTGGCAGTGATCATGATGATTTTTGGAGTTTCCAGGTCTCGTTGCTTCAGCCGTTCCAATACCAGGAATCCGGATTTTTTCGGCATCATCATGTCCACAATCACCAGATCGGGGGCTTCCCGTTCGGCCAGGGAAAGTCCCATATTGCCGTCCGGAGCCAGCAACACTTTGTATCCTTTCTTGACCAGAACGGTTCGCAAGGCACTGCGGATTTCGGCGTCATCGTCTACAATCAAGATCTTTTTAGAGGCGGCCATAATCGCAATCTCTTGGTTTTTGTTCTGATGGGGAACAATTCTTTTCGGCTTCATTCATTGGATTGGTTAATAGAATCTTACTAGATATTAATCGACGAACCACCTAATAACAAAGAACTTCCGAATGAACAAGTGCCCTAAAGCCCTCGGTTGGAAAATGCCCGCCGAGTGGCATCCGCATGAAGCAACCTGGTTAGCCTGGCCTCACAATCAAGAGGACTGGCCCGGCAAGTTTGCACCGATTCCTTGGGTTTTTGCGGAGATTGTTCGACAACTGCATTATTCCGAGTTGGTTTACATCGTGGTCAGCAACCGGGAAGTCTTACACAATGCGAAAATGTGTTTACAAAAGCTGGATCTGGAATGGAGCCGAATTTCCTTTTTTGAATGGCCTACCGATCGGGTTTGGATTCGCGATTATGGTCCCATCTTTTTAGTGAATTCCCAGGGAGAATTGGGGCTTACCGATTGGAAATTCAATGCTTGGTCCAAATACGAAAACTGGCAGAACGATAACCGCATTCCCTCGCTGGTTCTCCGGGAAAAGGAGAATATTCCTGCGTGGACACCCAGCCATAAAAGCTCTCCGGTGGTGTTGGAAGGCGGCAGTATTGAGGTAAACGGCGAAGGTTTATTGCTGACTACCGAGGAATGTTTACTCAGCCCAATCCAACAGCGCAATCCGGGGCTGAGCCGCAAAGATATCGAAGAATTGCTGGCAGATTATTTGGGGATCAACAAAATTCTCTGGCTGAAACGAGGAATCGCCGGCGATGATACCCATGGCCATGTGGATGATTTGGCCCGCTTTGTAAATCCACAAACGATTGTTACCGTAGTAGAAGAAAACCCCGAGGATACCAATTATGCTCCCCTACAAGAGAACCTGGACCGACTTTGTGGGATGACGGATGAGAATGGCCGCTCCCTGGATATTGTGCCCTTACCCATGCCCAGCCCGGTTATTTTTGATGGTCAGCGCTTGCCTGCCAGCTACGCCAATTTTTACATCGCCACGGATCGGGTCTTGGTTCCCACTTTCAATGACCCAAAGGACCGGCAGGCATTAGGAATTCTTGGGGAATTATTTATGGACCGGGAAGTGATCGGGATTCACTGCTTGGACCTGGTCTGGGGATTGGGAACCATCCATTGTATGACCTTGCAGGAACCCAAGCCGTTAAATCCATAAAATTCCAACCCGGCCCAGAATCGTGCTCTTGCCTCCCTACTTG
>CAZPPD010000148.1:0-9738 GCA_964588185.1 uncultured Alcaligenaceae bacterium
AGGTCCGGAGAATCCATCCCAGGCGGCAAGTTGCAATAGCTTCACCCAATCAAGATCACCTTCCGCCAAGGGTTTCCATTCATAGCTGTTGTTTCCGCGCGGCATATAATCCCAGCGTTGCTCCTCGGACCGTCGGACGTTCTTGAGGTGCAGGATATCGATCTTTCCTTTCAACTTGACCAAACCTTCTTCCACATCTAATCCCTGGAAGTAAGCATTCACCGGATCATAGGCGATTCCAACTGGGCAGACATCGTTAGTGGCTTGTTGCAGGCGAAGTAAGGATCCAGCATCGGAGGTCACTGTGTTTTCGTTGTTTTCCAGGAGCAGTTTGATTCCTAATTCTCGGGCCCGCCCTCCGACCAGCCGTGTTCCTTCGACGGTCCGGTCAAAGGCTTCTTCTGCTGTCATTGTTCCACCCTGGCGATCCGAGGTGGTGTTATTGATGGAGCGGATCCACTCGACGCCGAGATCTGCTCCGAGTTGTAAGTAATCCAGGAACAATTCCCGGCAACTCTGTCCCAAGTTGCCGGCCAAGTTCACGGGGCTGGAGCAATAGATGCCAAGCAGCTTCAATCCGTTGTCTTCCAATTTCTTCCGCAGATCCCGGCGAGCGGAGCCTCGGATCTGTCGAGGTCCCAGCATGTCATAACCAAAGGCGTTGAGCCGATGCTGCACATCTCCGGCGATATCGATGCTCATACCCCGGGCATCGACCGCGTCCCAACCAAACTGCTTCGCCCAATCGATGACTTGTCCAAATCCAAAAGGGTGCCGCCAGCCTATTGAGCCGTAAAGGACTATTTGCATCGTGGAATTCCTTCCTAATGTTTTAAGAATCTGATGAACCTTTCTCCGTTTCCTTCCTCTTTTTCTTTGTAGGCAAAATGATTTGTAAGCTCACCAAAAAAAATGTATTCACACCCCCAAATGTTGATGCGATTTGGTGAGCTCCTCAATACTGCCCGTATCCAACAGTACAAGCATACACACAACTGACTTTTAATCAGTCCGAGGTAAATCCGACCTCAGTTCTCAAAGCTTGTGCGACTTATACGGGCTCTTTTCAACCAGTAATGGTTGTTGTTTAATTCCCGGGGAGGTCTAGAGAAATGAAGCAGGAATTGGATCCTCGTCTAGACTTGTTGAACACGTTGCTGATGACGCCGCACCGCCAACTGGATCAGCTATGGCCGTTGCACGAAGAGTTGGTCCAAAAGGACCCGCGTTTCTACGTGCGTCTGGCAGCCTGGTATGCCGACCACGGCGATGTGCGCGACCACAAGGAATTGTTCATCGTTTCATTGATTCTCAGTGATTTCCCTGGTCACCGCGAAGTCGGTCTGGCCATGGTGCGGGAATTGCCGCCGTACCAGTTGGTTCGTGTGGCGGACTTCATCAACGGAAAGCATAAGCGTGTCCGTGTCCTAGCCGATGAGCAGCCTGCACTAAAGCTGACCAAGAAGCAGAAGCAGGAACTGCAGAAGTTGCCTCCGCGAAAGCGCAAGCGGCGAATGGCTGATATGGAACGCGGAACCCGCGTTTTCAAGACCGCTGTGCAGAAGGTCGGATTGTTCCGCAACCTACCGCGGTCCTTGCGAACGGAAGTCAGCCGTTACTTGCGTGAGCGCGAGACCGATCACGAATGGTTCGATAGCACGGTCCTGGTGGCGCGCAAGTACATGAAGCGACTGTACGCTTTGTTGCACGTTCGACCGGCGAAGCGGGCTCAGAAGATTCTCTTCGACCGCGACCCACCGGCGGATAGCCGCTTGATGGCATTGCGGACCCTGTCCCAGGCTTCCAGCCCGGAGGAACAGGCCGACGCGATCCTCAAGCACAAGATCCCTTACCGGGTAGCTGCTACGGTGCTCAAGAAGGTTACTCCGCAAACGCTCGAAGCATTGATCGATCGCATGAGTCCTCAGGAGCTGATCAACAACCTGGGTACGCTCAAGCGAAATGGCGTCTTGAAGAATCCGGACTTGAAGGCTCTGGTCGAGCTGAAGCTGGAGGAGGCTAAGCTGAGCAAGCGGGTTAGCGCCTTGAAGACCAAGGAAGCGATCGAAGCGGCTAACCTTTCCGGCGAGGTTCGCGAGAAGTTGGAAGAAGTGGCCGACGTCCAGGTCAAGGCCAAGGGTCGCATCACGCGGCCGGTTGCCTTGCTGGTCGATAAGTCCAGCTCCATGAATATCTCCATCGACCTGGGGAAGCGAATCGCGGCGATGATCTCCACGATCTGCGAAAGCGACCTGTTCGTGTACGCCTTCGACTCCATGGCATTTCCCATCGAACGTGCCGGCGATAAGCTGGCCGATTGGGAGCGATCCTTCCAGGGAATCCGTCCGAGTGGATCAACGAGTTGTGGGGTTGGAGTCGAGATGCTCCGCCGCAAGAAGGAGCGTGTCGAGCAGATTATCCTGATCTCGGACGAAGGAGAAAACACGGCCCCGCTGTTCGTTCCGACGTTGCAGAAATACATGCAGCAAGTGGAACCGGACGTCAACGTCTGCATCGTGCGTACTCCAAGATCCGGAACGAATCTCGAAGCCCAGTGCCGCCAGGCAGGGATTCCAGTAGAAACGTACGCCTTCAACGGCGACTATTACAGCTTGCCGAACCTGGTGCCGTTGCTGGCTCGGCCATCGAAGATGGAACTTCTGATGGAGATTATTGATTACCCATTGCCGGTGCGGAAGCCGGCGTAGTTAACCCATGCCGGTACGAAAGTGCCGGCATCCATTTTCATCTGCTATAACCGTCCAAACCGTTAGCCACGGTGGCCAGAGTACCGCTAGAAGCCGTAAGTTGACGGTGGGATAGATGCCAAACAAAGCCTAACGATGCTATTGGCTTTTATTGGCAAGCAATGGCATAGTTCAACCGGTGATTGGTAAGAATTGGCATCCATTGTCGATGGATTCTCTCAGTGGTTTAGGATTCCTTTGTACTTAGCCGAAAGCGCCAAAACTGGCTTGCCATTGAAGGCAAGTTGGCATTAATAAGAAAGCCAACATGGTTCATTAATCCGGCAGCAGTTGCTTCTGTTAATTACCCCCTCGCAATTCTTAACCTGTCAACTAAATCAAACTCTATGTTTTCGATCATCTTTTGTGGCCTAGTATTCAACAGACTCAGCTTGGTAATTGTCATACCAAACCCGGCGGCCTTGGTTGCCGCCTTGCGTGGTGATAATTCCGAACCGGCCCGATTGACCGCGCAGTTTCCTTTCGGTGTCGCCTCGCAACTCAAGCGTCCAAGAAGAGGGTTCCTTTTCTTCAGCCTTCCAAACTTTCAGGCGTAAATCCGTCACCCTCTCGCGCGAGGTTACCTGAAAACGCATGCGATAATCCTTGTTTGCTTGGACTCCTTTCTTGAGCTGGACAAGGCGGTGATATTTACCGTGCACGTGTTTGTAGATCCGAATTCCGGCCCGTCCGGTTCCGGCTTCCGCCCCGTAAAAGGTGTCCTTGTCGCTATCAGGGCGGCGAGCAAATAAACCCGCCAAAGGGATGTTCGTACTGATGCGAAAGGTGACTTGTTGATCCACATCGCGAGCCTTGGAATTTGCCACGCTCATAAGGACAACCCCTTTGCTCCCGGAACTGCGGACCAGGCCTTGGTTCTTTTCGATTGTGACGGAGGGAGCTGCGCCGGTCAGTACGAACTTGTCCCACCGTTTGGGCCAAGCCTTGCCGTCGCTACCGGGCCAGCGCTCGCTGACCTCTCTTTGAACCGGTTTAACTTTCGCCGGTTGCTTGGCCGTTTTCTGTAAGATCTTCTTGCGAGCATTCCATTGGGGAACCAGTTGTCCGGTTTGATCGAAGCGGCGAAGTTCAAATATTTTCCCACCCTTTTCTTCGACCGTGATCAACGAATCCGGATGGATCTTCTTACTTAGGAAGAACCGCTTTGCATCTTTGGGGAAGGAGCAGTTTACGATGTCCACTCGTTCGGGAATTTTGCTTTCTTTCCCGGAATATGTAAAGGCGACCGCACTCTTGCGAAGATCTCTAAAAGCGCAATTCTCGATCCAGGTAGGTTGTCTTCCTGCAGCCACATGTTTGATCACCTCACCGCCATACTTGGAGATATCGGCCCCGTCAATTTCGATATTCTTAAACTTCAACTGCCTGCCGCCTGCCGAGTTGGCGTGCAGCTGAATTCCGGCATTGGCGTTTCCGTAAAGGACGGCATCGCGATAAAAATAGGAATTTGTATACGCACCATGTTCGATTCCGTTGGTGCCGTTGTGATAAAGAGCAAACTTCTCGACCAGGTGCAATTGCCCAGTGTTTTGCCAGGTGAAGATGCCATTGCGTTTGTTATTGTGACCGAGATTGTTTTGGAAGAACCAGATGCCCTCTTTGCCGTTGGGCCGCTCCGGCCAGACAAAACCTGCTGAATCCCCCGAGCCTTGTACACCCACCGCTACACAATTGGTTATCCGATTGTTTGCCCCTTGCCCCAGATTGAAGCCGGTAAGGCGATAACCGCGGAACGGCGGATCCGAACGCACCTTCGATGCCACGCAATGCTCCCACCGGGTGTCGTCGGTGCGATTCTCATAGCCGGGATCCCACCAGTAAGCATCGTCCCAAGTATTGTGACTGACGCAATTTCGCATGATAATCCCGTGACTGCCGTGCGGGACAAACGCATGGTTGCCCGCATCATGAATCACTACGTTCTCTACCAGCGAACCTCGGCTGCCTTCACCGCTGAGATGGAAATGTAATGCGTAGCGGCCAAGCACCCCTTTGGTATATCGCCCGGCTTGCTTCCTTGGTCCCATATGCCGGATCTCGATATTCTTGATGTGTTGCGGACGAGCAATCATAAACATGGTGTGCGCCCGGCCTTGGGGTGTCCCTTGAATCACCACGTTACGGGTCAAGTTGAGTACTTCGGCTGCCCAGCGTTTGTTGACAATGGGATGGTCGTATTGCAAAGCCGGCTCAAACGATACCTTGTTCCCGTTGACCGCTGTAATCTTCACGCTGTCGTAGCCTTGCCACGAGGTTCTTTCCCCGCTGGGAGGCAACGTGGGAATAATTTCCAACCGGTCTCCCACTTGCCATCCAGAGGCATCCTCCACATCAATCACTGTTTGATTCGCTTTGGCCCCTGTACGCAGGCGCGTCCAGGAGGTTTTTGTTGAACCGGAGGCTTTCAGAATACCAGTGTCCATGACCCACAATCCCACGTCGGAATCCTTGACCTTCATACCGCCGCCGATGTATTTCGATTCGTCAATTCCCGTGAAAGTAATCTCGTGGCGATACTTCGGAGATGCAGGATTAAGCTTTAGTTCACCTGTTACGATAAGATTTCCCTTGGTAATTAGTTCCAAGGATTTCTGCGCGTGAAATTCCAAACTCCCTTGGACAATAATCTTGGCCAATGGTTTTTCGAGTGATTGGTCATAAGTAACCCGGTGATCCTTGCGGATTATCACTTGATCGCCAACATGAGGAACCTGCTCGCCGACCCAGACCTTTGGATTGGACCACTTCCCGCTTCCGGCGGATGTCCTCTGAGCCGAATACGCCAACAATGGGTTGGATAGGATTACAAGAACACCAAAGAAAAAAACAAATCGGGATGGTATAGAAAGATTGGTTGTCATGGCGAGAATTCCTTAACGGATTGATTCAAGTCATTCTTATACTGGCTTTCAAAGGTAACAAAGGAAAGGTGACAAGAAAACTGAATGCTCTCTAAAAATTAGATCGGCATGCCGTTCGAAGATCCCTTAACAATTGATGCTGGGAAATATGCCCGAAGCGTGGTAAAGGATAAACAGGAGTTTCTAATAATTTTCTTGGATTGTTTTTAGCACAATGAACTTTCTCATCGACATCCTGGAGCGCTCTTTCCGCAAAAAATCCTGGCACGGGACCAATTTGCTTGGCTCCATCCGGGGCCTAACTCCGCAAGAGGCGAGTTGGCGACCATCCAAAGAGCGACACAATATCTGGGAGCAAATCGTCCACACTGCTTACTGGAAATATTCCGCATGGAGAAGATTAGCGGGGTTTAAGAAGGCAACGTTTCCTCTCAAAGGTTCCGACTGGTTTCCGCGCCCAGCGGAAATGGATGTATCCGCATTAAAGGAAGATGTTCGTCTGCTCAAGGAACAACACGAGCAACTGATCGAAGCCGTTACAGCTTTCCCGGAGGGCAATCTCAACGAAGTTCCGCAAGGCAGCTCGGTCACGTTCGGAGAATTGATTACCGGCGTGGCAGCGCATGATGTTTATCATGCAGGGCAGATTCAATTGCTTAAACGATTGTCTAAAGAATCGCTGTCTGGTTAATCAACTACTAATAGCCAATATACTTGGCATACAAAGTCCTAGCCTTCTCGATGTCGTTGGTTCCCTTGATGATTGCTCGGCCATCGGGGAAGACGGTGAATTCATGTCCGTCGGTGTTGAATTTCAGCAAGAAGCGGTTGTAGCTGACCTGGCCTAGGGTTTCCAAGTGGCCTGCCATCTCCTCGAAGTTCAGTTTGCCGGCATGGCGATGAGCAACCTGCACGGCATTGCGTCCGCATAGGCTCGTTGTTTGCGAACCTTGGTGGCCCTCCAGCCATTCGAAGTTCTTTCGCTGGCAACAGGGACAATCCACTTTGCCCAGCAACTTGGCAATTTTAATCCGGCGGTGCTGGTTCTCCCAGATGTCTACGTAAATTAACTCGCGGTTCACCTTGTCCATCTTGCCGGTAAGAATCTTGATTGCTTCGGTAACCTGGTAGCTGGCGATGATGTTGACGATGGGAGATAACACCCCGGCGGTTTCGCAGGTCCCGGCTTCTCCGGGTGATGGTGCCGCTTCAAAAACGCAGCGGAGACACGGGGTTTCACCGGGAAGGATGGTCATGGTTTGGCCGTGGCTGCCAATAGAGCCGCCGTAGACCCAAGGTTTGTTTAGTTTGACCGCGACATCGTTGATCAGGTAGCGGATCTCAAAGTTATCCGTGCCATCCAGAATGAGGTCGGCATCTTTGGCCAGCTCTTCGATGTTCGTGCGGTCGATGTCGGTGACTACCGGTTGTACATGGACTTCGGAATTGATGGCGTGGAGTTTTCGGGCGGCAGCTTCGGCTTTGGGCAGATTTTCGGCTACGTCATGTTCGTCAAAGAGAACCTGGCGCTGTAAATTGTGCGTTTCGATGAAGTCCCGGTCCACCAAACGCAGGTGGCCAACACCGGCACGAACCAGGGCATTGGCGAGAACAGTTCCCAATGCCCCGCAGCCGCACAAAGTGACATGGGAGTCCAAAAGCCGGCGTTGGCCTTCTTCACCGAGGCCATAAAAACGCATCTGACGGCTGTAACGATCGAGGCTGATTGTTTGTGTCATGATTATGCTTTGCCTCCGACACCAAAGTCGGTCAGGACGGTTTGGAGAAATTCAATATCTTGTTTGGGCCACTGATCTTTGCGGGCGAAGGCGAGCAGGCTTTGGATATCTTCCTGAATCCGTTCCAGTTGAGGTCCTTTGAGCCGTTGCAAGTAAGTGACCATGTATTGCAGGGCTTCTTCGGCAGCTTCGGGGTGAAAGACTTCTTCGTTGGATCCTAACAAGAAAACCACGGCGTGCAGGTAGCCGAGGAGGATTGGGTTAATCCCTAATTCTTCGGGGATCAGCGGGAAAACCGCTGCTCCTTCGGGGACGTCTTCGTTGAGTTGATCGTCGTGAACCATTAAAAGTATCCGAGTTGAAAGCTAAACCGGGGAAGAACGGAAAGCTTTTTACCGCTTATTTTCTAAGAAATGGGTGCCAGGCTTGCCCTTAAGGCAAGCATGTAAGGACAATCAACTTCAACGAAATAGGGACTTCGATTTTTCCCTGAAACATGCTCGCCTTAAGGGCGAGCATGGCACCCATGCACTATGCACCCATGCCATTCAAATCCAAAACAACACCCAGAATGCAACTTCCAATCATCCCCCTGCAACTGCAGGGATGATACTAATCTCGTCCCCATCCTTGACTTCGGTTTCCAGGTTTTCCAGGTAACGGATGTCTTCGTCGTTCAGATAAATATTAACAAACCGGCGAACTTGGGTGCCGTCGAAGAGTCGCTCCTTGATTCCCCCATGTTTCTGACAAAGGTCGTCCAAATTCGCTTGAACAGTACCCCCTGCCGTTTCGACTACGGCCTCACCGTTGGTGTGCTGCCGCATGGGGGTGGGAATATGAATTTGTATTGCCATGAGAACCTCGTGTTATTGTTGTCGGATTTAAACCAGCACTTCTTCTTTTTCGCCTTCCTGGATGGCTTCGAAAGCATCCAGGGAAGGTTTGATGATCGCTGGTTCCGCCAATTGGTCGGCAGCAGCATCCAGGGTTTTTAACCCGTTGCCCGTGATGCACAGGACAATTTCCTCATCGCGAGCAATTCGGCCTTGCTCAATTAACTTGCGGGCCACGGCGACAGTAACCCCACCGGCCGTTTCGGCAAAGATACCCTCGGTCTTGCCGAGGAGATGCATGGCTTCGGAGATTTCTTCATCGCTGACATCTTCTGCCCAACCACCTGTGTCGCGGGCTACCTTGGCAGCGAAGTAACCATCCGCCGGGTCGCCGATCGCCAAGGATTTGCAGATGGTGTCCGGCTTGCGGACCGGCTTGTGAGCTTCGAGTTTATTCTTGACGGCGTGGCTGATGGGATTACATCCGGTTGCTTGCGCTCCGTAGATTTTACATTCGGGGTCATCAATCAGGCCGATGCGGGAGAGTTCATTGAAGGCTTTATGGATCTTGCCGATTAAACTGCCGCCTGCCATGGGAACGACCACGTGTTGCGGCACTCGCCAACCGAGTTGCTCGGCGATTTCAAAGCCCATGGATTTAGACCCTTCGGCGTAGAAGGCCCGCAGGTTTATGTTGACGAAGCCCCAGCCGTATTTGAATGCAACTTGTGTGCAAAGGCGGTTGACTTGGTCATAAGTTCCGGTCACGCCAATTAGGTTGGCTCCAAATATGCTGGTACCGATGATTTTGGAGCGCTCAAGATCGGAAGGAACGAAAATGTAAGCTTTCAAACCTGCTGCGGCAGCATTGGCGGCGACGCTGTTGGCCAGGTTTCCCGTCGATGCACAGCCCACGGTTTCAAAGCCAAACTCCTTGGCTTTACTCAGTGCGACGGCAACCACACGGTCTTTGAAGGAAAGCGTCGGAAAATTCACCGCATCATTCTTTACCCATAGATTCTTAACTCCAAGTGCATTGGCTAAGCGGTCTGCTTTGACTAGGGGAGTGCCGCCAACATGGAGTCCGACGGTGGGTTCCTTATCCACCGGCAACAACTCGCGGTAACGCCACATATTGAAGGGGCGGAGTTCTATCTTGGATCGATTGAGTGCCTCGCCAATCGCTTCATAATCATAATCCACTTCCAAAGGACCAAAATCTTCGGTGCAAAAGTTGTTTGGTTCTTTGGGATAAGCCTTCCCGCACAAGCGACACTTTAAACCACGCACGAATTCGCCAGACACATCAACCTCCCGTCTCAAAAGCATTGGGGAATAATCATTTCAGATCCTGATTTTGGTAGCTGCATTCGCCAGAATTCAGCCGATTGGTTGGAACTGAATTTTGGCAATTCAGCTACTAAACATGTCAACCAACAAAAAATCAGTAATCTGCTATCCAGAGATGAAGAGGAAAAGGTGAGCGCATAAAAAACACCTCATCCGGAATGAAGATAAGAAGAGGTGTGCAAAG
>CAZPPD010000149.1:0-9700 GCA_964588185.1 uncultured Alcaligenaceae bacterium
CCGGAAAATTTTAATATTCGTCTAAATAATGCTAATTTGATCACACACTTCCGATGGACGGGACCAAAAAATCCAATGGCTCAATATGTCCGAAGTCAAACCGCGAAAAGCGAATTGGAAGGACAACTTAAAGGTTCTCTGGAATTGCCCTATCTCGTGGTTCTTCGCACTCTCAAGTATTCTCGTCCGGTCGTGAAGGGAAATGATTTTATAGGCGGCAAAGTCGAGGTCGAAGGCTTTGTAATCAATTTGAAAAGGGAACAAATCCTCGCTTCCTTTTTTGCATCCGGAAAGCCGGCACCAAAGGTTTACTCTACATTCCGCCAGGGAATCGAAAATCCGGACGAGAAAGGAGAATCCTGGGTCTTTTCCTCGATGTGGAACGATATACGGAATAATGTAGCCGAGGCCTTGGCGGAAACCACCGGCGGAACCTTTGTGTTTAAACGGTAACAAATTTTCAGTGATCAACACCCGCAAATTATCTCAATCCTACAAAAACATCCCGATCCTTCTAAAAAATACCAAGTCAAATTTCAATCAATCTCCCAAGGAAAAGATCTATGATCAAACAATCCGGCAATAAATGTTACGGTATCCCACCTCTGTTTAACCCCGAAGAAGGCGATGTTATCGCCGAGCCACCCGGGAGCGGCTATGGGTATTGGGCCGGGGCTCCCAGCGCTATGTATGACCAGAGTTCTGGTCGTTTTTACGTTTACTACCGGGTACGCCATCCTTTGACGATGGGACGCGGAGGAGAATGCCGCATCGCCATGAGTGGGGACGGTAAGAAATACGAAACCATCTGGTCGGCGCAGAAAGATGCCTTTGGAGCCAACTCCATCGAGAAAGGGGCTTTGTTGCTGGATCCATCAGGAAAATGGCGATTCTATCTGTCCTATGAGGTGGGCAAAGGTTACGACCGCAACCCTCCGACTTGGAAAGTAGACCTGATGGAAGCGGATTCCCCCGAAAAATTCAATCCCCTGGAAACTCGTCCCGTACTGGATGCCCCCATGTACGGTTTTTCCTTCGTCAAGGACCCTACGGTCATTGTTGTTGGCGGGGAGTACCTGGTTTACACCAGCGTTGGCATTCCGCAGCAAAATGAACCCGCCGATGAAGAAGGAGTCGTTCGCACCCGGGGGCGAGGCTGGTCCGCACTGCATCGCTCCTACGATGGAATTAACTTTCCGAACGCCCAAATCGTCATGCGGCCAAGGCAAACCGGATGGGATGCCTTTAATGTCCGCATTACTTCTGTGTTTTATTTGCCCCCGGTGTGGTGCGCATTTTACGACGGAGCCACGCATCGGGCGGATAGTTACGATGAATTCAGTGGACTTGCAGTGAGTAACGACCTGGTGAATTTTCGCCCGGTAAGTGTCCAAGGCCCTTGGATCAAATCCGCCCATGCTTCTGGATCCATACGTTATATGGATGCCTTAGTGGTCGACAGTACAATCCATTATTTTTACGAGTATGCCCGGGCTGATAAGGCTCATGAGCTTCGGCATAGTGCGGTAAACATGGAAGATTCCTAGTTTTCGTGGGACGCCCCGACGTTCTGGCAAGTAGCGAACAAATAATTCACTTTTTCCCAAGGGAGAAGAACATGAAGCTACTGCAGAACGGAACGTTGGCAATCCTGGCAATGGGGATAACCGGGGCACCCATATTTGCTTGCGGGGGTTATGGGATGTTCCCATCTGGTTTAGTTCTCCGGGCCTTGTCCACCGAAACCAATAAGGCCGAAAAGGCAATACGAAAACTCCGATTTATGGGTCCGGAAGGGTTTAATGAGGTACACAGGGCACATTTTGGATTCCGTTATAGAGTGCTAAGGCTTGAGAGAACCATCAAGCGAAATAAGGAAATGGATTTAAGCAACTTGACCTTCCAGGACCGGGTAAATCATGCCGTGACAATGGATAAACTGCAAAAAGACTTGATGATTGCCTTGGATCAACAACGCAAATTCAATGCTTTACTGGATTTCGTGGCCAATCAAAAACAGGCCTCGAAATCGCATATGTACTGGTTTACGGACCTTGCCAAAGCCAAAACTTATGCCGGCAAACATCGGCGAATGAAAATCCTTAGCCTCCGAATCAATGGTTCTCTGGCAAATCCCCTTCCCGGTTCTTTCGCCGCTGAATTAATCGATAAAATTTACTCGAACCCCAAAATATCCGGTTTTATCCGTAGCCGGTTTATCCTTCATTGGGTAACCACCACCAATTTAGCCGATGGCCGGGGGCATCATTTAATTTTGGACCCAGACGGAAACCCGTTGGTATCGATCTCCGGTACTCTAGATCCCGATAGCTTCCTTCAACAACTCCAGGAAACCCAAAAGAGCCTGCAAACCGCGAGCGTTCGCTAATCGATTGTAAACCAAAGAAAAAGGGCCGAGCGACTATGCCCGGCCGTTTGTTGATTCCATTTACGCATGCCGTTACCAGCGGAAGGAATATTGGGTAAAGAAGAAGCCTGCATCCGCAAAGGTTCCGGTATTTCGCAGGAAATCTCCCCCAAAAAGTTTTGAATATCCCACTAATACATCCGAGTGTCGGCCAAGGTGGAAATTGACAACGAAATCGATTTCATGGCCCACATCATTACCAGAAGCACCAGTAGCGTCGCGACGAATAGGTACTCCACCGGCGTTGTAGAGGGCATCGCGGTCGCTGGCCAGGAAGAAGCGGTGGTACTGAACCCAGCAGGTGATGTATTTGGTTGGGTAAAAGAACATATGGCAATTGATGTCGTGAATGTTTTGCCGCCCAACCAAGTCGATCCATCCGAGGTAGTAGTGGCCGAAGGGGAATAATTGGTTGAAAGTACTGACATTGTCTCCTGCTCCGGGTGTGTTATCGCCAGTGGCATAGTCATAGTAGACCCAGAAGGTGGGAGTAAACGGCAATTTGGCCGCATGATATCCTACACCTGCAGTAGCGGCCCCGGCAACGATGTTGTCGTCTCCTGCCTCTCCAACTTGTACTGCCGCTTCAACATCCCATAACCACTTTTTGCAACGATCTCCGGCGAAGCGGAAGCCAATGGTATGGACATTAAAGGGAGCCAATTGGATTCCGCGTACATTCCGGTTGTTAGTATCGTCCAACCACAAGTAATAGGTATCCAAAAAGGTCCCTTTGCGGGGTCGGTAAGTAGTCCAGATTCCCGCAAAATTCCGGTTATTGTCGATGGAATCAAACTCTTTCGGATCAATATTTACCGGCTGTAGCCAAAATAAATCCACATCAAATTTTTTCCCTTGGCGAAATGCCCGATCGCCATTGAATGTTCTGCGGACATTGGCCCAGTCAATGGTAGAGATGAATCGCTGGGATCCAAGAAGGATTTCTTGCCGGCCGCCACGAACGTATACGGGAGCATCGGCAATGTCGGCTACTTTCACGTCCACAAAAGCGTTTAACAAGTCAGCCTGGTTGATATCAATTGGCAGGGAAGGCAAATCTTCCCCGAAACTGTCGGCGTGGATGAATTCCACAAAAGCGCGAAAGCGGTCTTCGAACCACAAGTCCCCCCATACCCTGGCCCGTTCCAGGTGATAGCGGTTGGTTTTTCCGGACAGACGGCTGTTCACTTCGTTCATGTAGCGATACCAAACCATCCCGCCGGTGGTGAACATCCAATTGTCGCCCAAGCGAATGCGTTTGAGTTTGTCGAAGATATCTCGTTCTTTGTAATCTTTGGAATCCAGATAGCGGAAGTCAGCGTTGTAGAATCCGGGGGGCATCAAACCGAACCGTGGGTAACCGTATTTTGGTGGAGCCTTGCGGAAATTGCCGAATAAAAAGTCCGAAACCGAATAGTATCCCGGACCGGAAGGCGGAATCGGAAAGTTTCCCGGTCGGGGAAAAATCCTCGTGGGAGGAACATTCTTGAAATCAAACTTTTTGGATTTGCATGGATCGCAAGCGCATAATCCGGCGTCCTTTATGATCTCGCCTTCTATTATTTGGTCTTCAGCGCCCTTTTCTGCGGATGTCTCTTTGCCTTCTTTCTTTGGTTCTGCGGTCTCTAAAATGTAAGTATGGGGTTCCAGCTTATCTAATGGCGGGAAGGAAACTTCTTGTGCTTCCAGTAAAGATGAAGCAGAGGTTAGTAATAAACCAACTAAACAGCTTGTGATACGAAGGATATTCATATCGCCTCCGTGCAGGGATGATGTAGAGCAAGAGGATTAACCTTTGAGTGAAGTCGGTTGAATTTGCCTAACGAGAAGAAGGTATTTGCGTGGGAAATTTGATATGCAGAATTGAAAAGTGGAATATTTGAGGTATCAACCACAATTGGTGAAATCGGAGGGACAAGTAAGAAAGGATTGTCCCTCCCAATTAATTAGACTTTCGTAAACTACAAAATTTTTACGCAACTCTTCATCAGTTTTTTGTCTTCACCTAAACGGCTCTTTTACAGAGCAATCGGTGGGGCAGAAGAAGTTGCTTCGGATAACGGTCTGCGGAGCCCCAAATCATCCCTGTGAAAACGCCATCCGACCAAATGTCCCTCGTCGGCAAACAAATCAAAGACATACCAGGCTAGCTTTTTGCCCTTGAGGAAAGGAATCATGGCTATACCATTGAGCGGGTCAGAACTGAAAATATTCAGGTTGCCCAATTCTTGGGTCGCTTCTGCAAGCTCCTCTTCTTTGAGTCGGACCTCATTCGCGGCATGTTTAATAGCTAACAGTTGGGAAGTTTTTGGTCTTCCCGGATAATTTTCCAATTGTTGTTTCTGCTTCCGAGAATATTGTAGATCCAAGTAAGTTTCTCGGACCGAACGTACTATGGAAAGTAGATAAGGAACTACTTGCTGTGCTTGTTCAAAGGTCCAAACCGGGAAATTGGCTATTTCACGTTTGGAGGGATTTGTTCGCTTTTCCATCATGAATCCTCCTATAATAAACGGACATTTGAGCAATGTCCTTCATTATCTAGTTAGATGGTGGTAAGTTTGCTTGAGGTTCAGAATCTTGCCGATTAATTTATTTTTCCATTCCCCTTCAAAATAGATTCCGTTTCCTCTTTAATCTTACGCAAGCTATCCTTGAAATGACAAATAAAGCAGAAAGCAGGACATAGATGTTTGGAAGGTTGCGGCTACAAATCGGAAGGCTCTTTGGAATTGGCATCTACCTTCACTGGACCTTCTTCCTGTTACCTTGTTGGATTTTATACCAATTTTCCCAAGACGATCCCGCCGGATTAGGCTTAGCCGTATGGGCGGGGCTGTTGACGTGTATTTTCGGTTGCGTGATTCTCCATGAGTTGGGACATGCCCTAACCGCGCGCCGCTTCGGCATCGGTACAACGGACATCACACTCTATCCAATCGGCGGTGTGGCCCGCTTAGAACGCATGAGCGATAAGCCGTGGGAAGAATTTTGGATTGCCATCGCCGGTCCTGCTGTAAATATTGCGATTGTCACCGTAATTGCATTCCTTTTTGCCGTGGGTGGCGTCTCCGCCTTAATGATGGGATTGGTTATCCCGGAAAAGATTGTGCTTTTCTTTCTCATCCTGGCGGTAACCAACCTGATGTTGGCAATCTTCAACATGGTGCCGGCATTTCCCATGGACGGGGGAAGAATTCTTCGGTCTCTCCTGTCCAGTCGCATCGGACATCTTCAAGCAACTCGCATTGCAGCGGGAATTGGAGTCTTTGCTGCAATTGGGCTGGCGATACTGGGCATTTTAGGCTCTCCGCCCAATTATATTTTGGTTGCCATAGGTATCTTTGTATTGTTTGCCGGTCAGCAGGAGCGGATGTATGTAGAATGGGTTCATCATCAGAAAAAAATGAAAGAAATGATGGAGGCTACTCCCTTTAGCTCACCTTTCTTCCATAAACAGGCGGACTTCAGCAATGGAGAAGTCCGACCGATTGAGCCGGTTTCCGGATTTGCCTTTCGTCCCAATATTTCGGTCTATGTCTGGGATAATGATTCGGAAACATGGGTGAAAGAATCCCGTCCTCCTGGGGACTCTTTATAAAAGCACTTCTTCACTCGCTTTTTATCATAACTATCAATGACCAAAGATAGCTTTCCATTAAGACGATGAAAACAGGGAATGAATGGAAAAACCTTTTTCACGTTTTCGGAAAATCAATGGCTACAAATTCCGGTCCAAAAATTGCCCGTAAAACCCAAAAGAATGCTGGGCTAATCACCATCCTGGGAAACCTCTCAGCCAATTTCCTCTTCCTCATCGGCGATATGACCCTGTTTTTCGTTCAAGTATTTGGCTGGATGGTTCGCCGTCCGCCGTCGCTAAGGAATTTCATTCCGGTTTGTTATGTCGTGGGTGTCCGAAGTGTCCCGGTTGTGGCAATCACCGGGATGTTTATCGGCATGGTTATGGCAGTTCAGTTTTTCGATCAATTCCAAGCGATTGGCTTGGGATCCCGAATAGGGGCCGTGATTAATATGTCGCTGGTGATTGAACTGGGGCCGGTGCTGGCCGCTACCATGTTAGCCGGCCGCGTCGGCAGTGCCATGGCAGCCGAGTTAGCCACTATGCGAGTAACCGACCAGATTGATGCCATGGCTTGCTTGGGAACCCATCCGGTCGCCTATTTAGTAGTCCCCCGCTTTTTGGCCTGCGTGTTACTCATCCCCCTTTTAACAGTCGTGGCAAACTTTGCCGGCACAATGGGCGGAGCCATGATTTGCATTTATTTCTTTGAGATAGAATCCTACTACTATTGGGAACATACGCGCAATTTTATTGAGATGTGGGATTTGTTTAGCGGTGGGTTTGTTAAAGCGATTGCCTTTGGAGCGGTAATCTCCCTGATCAGTTGCCATCGCGGTTTTCACAGTCATCCGGGCGCCGAAGGCGTAGGCCGAGCCGCCACCGAAGCTTTCGTAATGTCTTTTCTGGGTATTCTCATTGTTGATTTCTTCCTCGGATTATTTTTGCTCGGGCTCTATACCCTGTTGTTCGGCGAAGGGGTAAGCAGATTGGTGTAATATCTCTAGAGGTCATTCCAACCAATTCGCTACATTAATTTTGCCCTCGAATCGAACAACTTTTAGGTAAACCGCATGCCTTTTATTTCCTTCGAACATGTCAGCATGGCTTTTGGCCCCCAACAAGTCCTCCGGGATTTGAATCTCCAAGTTCCCAAGGGGCAACCCCTGGTGATCATCGGGGAAAGCGGCTGCGGGAAAACGGTTCTATTGAAACTGCTTATCGGCTTGTTGCGGCCTACCAGTGGCCAAGTGTCCTTTGATGGCCAGGTTCTCTGTAATCTCAGCGAGCGCAAGCTAACCCAACAACGGCTTCGCTTCGGTTTCCTGTTTCAGGGAGCAGCTTTATTCGACAGTATGACCGTTTTGGATAATGTGGCTTTTGGGTTGCGGGAATTGGGGAAGCATTCCCATTCGGAAATCGAGGAGATTGTTCGCAAACGCCTGTTGGAAGTAGGTCTTCCCCCAACGGTTCAATCAAAAAAACCGGCAGAACTGTCCGGGGGTATGAAAAAACGGGTTGGACTGGCCCGGGCGCTGGCACTTGACCCGGAAGTCATGCTTTATGACGAACCAACAACCGGGTTGGACCCGATTATGACTGATGTGATCAACGAGTTGATCCTGCAGACCCGGCAAAGACACCCAGTGACCAGCATCGTGGTCACTCACGAAATGAAAACCGTAACCAAAGTGGCCGACCGGGTCGTGATGCTTTATCCCTTGTCCCGGCTGGAAACGGGCGAAGCGCAAGTGCTGTTTGACGGCTCCCCGGAAGAATTGCAGCAGTACTCCGATTCCCGGGTCCGGCAATTCATCGAAGGCAAAGCTGGTGAACGATTGGATGAGCTGGCCGATAGTACGGCAGGAAAAGATTAGAGCGGTATCCAAGCTAGTGTGGCGAAAAGGGTTCAGATACACTTAGTGCTAACCACTTTCGGGCCGTTTCCGTTAAATGAACCTGACCCCTTTTCTCCACATCAGCTTGAATACTTCTCCAAAACTGTATGGTAATTTCTATCCTCCGATACATCATAAGGAGCTGCACCCGGAAGGACTCCGACCATGACCCCGCAAGCAATGCGCTACCGATTAGGCCTATTTGTTTTTGTTTCATTCATTCTCTTGGCAACTCTAATCGTTCTCTTTAGCGGAACTCCCACTTTTTTTCGCGACACCAACGAATACAAGATCGTATTTGACAATGCTCCCAATATTGGTTCCGGAACACCTGTCCGGCGCTCCGGGGTTAAGATCGGCGAAGTTAAGGGCATTAAATTGGACGATGAAACCGGGGAAGTCTTGGTTTCCATCCTAGTGGACAGTAAGTACACCTTGCGGAAAAACGACCGTCCGGCTCTGAATCAAAGCTTAATCGGCGGAGATTCCACCATTGATTTTGTTTCTACCAAGGCGAAACCGGGAGAAGTAGTTGATCGCACCGTGGTAGAGCCCGGTTCCACTATCCAAGGTTTGGAGTTGGTAGATGCCCGGAAAGCCGTGCAAAAAGCAACCAAGTTAGTGCCACCCACTGAGAAAGCACTTCAAGAAATCCGCGAGGTCCTGAAACGCTTTGAGAAGATGGCTCCGTTGGTAGAAGATACCGTCAAGGAATACAAGAAGATCGGAGAATCAATCAACAAAAATATTCCCGAGTTGGAAGGCACCATCAAGGAATATCAGAAGATCGGAAAATCAATTAACAAGAATATTCCCGAGTTGGAAGGCACCATCAAGGAAACTCGCAAAGTCGCTGAATCCGCCAACAACTTTATTCCGGATTTGAAAAAGACAAACAAGGAATACTTGGAATTGGCCAAGGAAGTGCGTAAAACCATCCCGGATTTGAAAAAAACCAACGACCAGATCCAATTGACCGCGCAAAATTGGGGAAGAGTCGGCGAACGCGTGGATGTCCTGCTTCAGACCAACGAGAAAAAGCTGATTCGGACGATGGATGAAGCCCAGGAGGTTCTGCGCCGAATGAAAGAAGTCATGAGCGAGGAAAATCGCCGCAATGTTTCCAATATCATTCGAAATGTGGAGAAGGGCAGCAACCAAATCGATGAAATCGCCCGCAATACCACCGAGCTACTCAAGGAAGGGCGCTCCACGCTTAGGCAAGTGGAAGCTGCACTCAATAAAGCCGATAGCATTATCAAGGACATCAAGAAGGCGACTCAACCTTTAGGGCAAAAGTCCAAAAGAATCCTGACGAATTTGGATGAAGCCACCGGGCAACTCAATCAAGCGATGGGCGATGTCCAACTCCTCCTGCGGGCTGTCGGCAGAAGCGAAGGAACCATCCAAAAGCTGCTCACCGATCCCTCACTCTACAACCAGATGGATAAGACTGCTTGCGGGATTAACAAACTATTGCCCCGGCTGGACCGAATCTTACGCGACGCGGAAACCTTCGCCGACCGGATTGCTCGACATCCGGAGGCTTTAGGTTTAAGGGGAGTGGTAAACCCGAGCAGCGGCCTCAAGGATTTGCCACCCCATCCCACGGTTTTCCCTCGAAATCCGTAGGGTGGGTAAAGATTAGAAGCAACTGAAGGATGAAAAGATCCTTGGACATCTTCCTTGAATGCCAGAATGGCATGAAGCTTCCTCGTATTACTTTCTGATTACCTTTTTTTCAACAGCATATCCAACAACCAACACCCACGAATATGAGACCCTTTGGCT
>CAZPPD010000150.1:0-9682 GCA_964588185.1 uncultured Alcaligenaceae bacterium
TTTTTTTATTTTTTGTTTTTTACTTTTTACATCAATAAATGGTTCAGTCAATGTTTGCCTGCAACAATTTCGTTATGAATTACATTTAAACTCAGAAAAGTTTATTAGACAACTCTAGAAGCCACTTGTCCAGCAAAAGGGTAGCTTATTGGAAGATATTGTCCGGATTTGTCCGGTTATCCTTACCTTTAGCGGGTGCCTGTTCGATAATTATGGTTCGCCTCTGAGTGGGGCCGGCATTGGAGGTCACCGAAACCGGAAATTCTCCGGAGCGTTCCACTTTGACCCGCCAGGTTACAATGCTGGAAAGAGTTCCTTTTGTTGGCGGGGGTACCGGTTGCGTTCGCTTGCCCGATTGTAATGACAATCCCATAGGCAATTCCAAAGTCAATTTCTCGTTGGGTTGCTTGTCCTTGACATAAGCAGCAATGGTAAAGGATTGCCCGATGCCGAAATCTCCATCGATGGTAAGGGCTAATTGCGATTCCCCATCCTTGAACCCACCGGATGAGGTTAACTGACCCAACCCGTAGGCAAATCCCACATAACGGCTATCTCCCTTATCCAAAATCTTTGGGTTCCAGTATATGATCACGCTGGAATCACCTTGCATGGATTTCATTGGGATGTCCCAGGTGCGAATGCGTTTTTCCACCGGGCCGGTAATAGTATGGCCCGGCCATCGGGTTAGGCGAACCTCCGAGGGGAATTCCAAACCGGCGATTCGGAAGGAGAGGTTGGCGATCGTACCCGGGTCAACAAGATCGGGTTTTTCCAATGCCTGAATGAAATCCGGAATCTGCTCTTTTGAATACTTGAACATATCTTTGATCATCCCAGGTTTACCCGGCACTGTGAATGGAACCCCGTCGTTTTTTCCAATAAAAGTGTCCAGCGTGTAGCGAAAGCCGACTTTGTATTTTCTCTTGCTGACATTTTGAATCTTGTAGGCGATCAAGCAGGTATCCAACAACCGGTGTGGCTCCCCTTCGATTTTGACTGGGATTTTGCTGGGAAGAATATCGACCACTTGAGTTACCTGAATATTCCCGTCCTTGTGCAGCCAAACATTCTTGGACCGGGTCTTTTCAGGAAGCCTCCCGGCCAGCGGGATGGGGGGCTCATCTTCTTCATGGATAAACTTGCCCCAGGGACCGCCGAATTCGTAATGAAAATCGCCAATCTTGAGAAGAGCGCTGCTGTTGAGTCCCGTGGTTGTGAAGGTCAGTTGTTTGCCGGTTTCATTCTCGGTAATGCCGACACGCTTTTTCTCCGGATTGTAGCGATAGAGCAGGTATTGTTTGGGTTCGATGGGAATGCCGTCTACCGATTTCTTCACCTTTGGCTTGGAATCGTTATTCTTGTCATCGCCCTTGATGGTTACAGCAACTTTCGGTTCGGAAGGGCCTTCATCGGGATCTCGATCCCCTGAGATCAGATCTCGAAACATTAAGGCTCCCAGGACCAAAAACAACAGGAGTAAAGGAGTGAGGTGAACGGCCAAGGGTACTTTGGGTGTTTCCCTTCGGCGGCTAAGAGTAGCGGTTCCGGGTTGGGGTGCGGTGGTGTAGCCAGTAGGGTTACCTGGCTGATGGATGTCCTCAAAGGCATTGTCCGATGGTCCGCCCCCCGTGAAAGCGAAATTATTTCCCGCCATTGATTGAGTCGGCTGAGAGGCCGGAGCTATGCCGCCGATCATAGGATCGGTTTGTTGGGCTGTGTAAGCGGTATTCGGACCGGGAGCCACGGCAGCCTGAGCCGGTGCCATCATGGCGGGAGCAGCAAATCCCTCAAAGGGATTGCCGGCGCCTGCCATCGCGGGAATGCCGCCTTGAACCGCCAGATTTACGGGAATACCAAACTTTTGGTTTCCATTGGCTGAAACCAGAACTTTGCCTTGGAGGGTACCCGAGGCATAATTGGGAACGGTGACCTCCACATTGACTTTGGCCGCATTCGCTTTCATGGGGATGGTCTTCACGCGCAGCCAAGGTTGGTTGCTGCCGGCGTGAACGTAAAGGTGGCGTTTTTCATCGGTAAAGACGGTAAAGGATTGCTCGAAGCGCTGGCCGATGTTGCCGGACAGATTAATTGTTTGGGCGTTGATTTTTACTTTGGGGGGCTTAACCAAACCAAGTGCCTCAAAGAATTGCTGAACGGCAGCAACTCCCGAGGCCACATTTCCCCGGACCGGGTAAGACCAACCATTGTCCTTGTACCATTTGGCTACCGCTCCTTTTTCGAACAGGGCGGCAGATTCTTTTGGGCTTGCTTTGGCTTTGAGAGCGATTTCCCGCGGAGTCTTGGCCCCCGAGAGGACTCCTTCAGGAAATGGTTTGACCGGGACTTCGGCTTTGATCACTATGGTTTCGCTGCCGCCATTGGATTCGATCACCAGTTTACCTTGGACCGGTTTGTCGCTGGCCCGCAGATTTCCGCCAATAATGTGCACATCGAGTTTGGTTTCATCCCCGGTCTTGAAGATTTTTTGGGGAAGGCCGGGCTTTTCACCCAACCCCAGCCATTTGCATCCGGATGTCACCGACCCGTAAAGGAGTCGGCCACCGGTGTTGGTGATTTGCAATTCAAAGGATTTATCAGTCCCCGGTTTGATGGTTCCGAGGTTGATGTTTTTGGGTTCGGATTGAAGCTTTGGTTTTTCCAGAACATCGGTGGGGAATTTTCCAAGCAGTTCATTTAGACCGCGATCTTTGTCCGGAAAGTTTGCAGCTTCAGCAGCAGCTTGAGACAAGTCCATGCGGCCGACGCCGCCCAGGAATTGTTGGATCATGCCTTTTTGCAGCAAATCCAGTGCAGTGGGCCAGTTTTGCTGGCAGGCCATGGCGAATTGGTCGAAGTTCTGGCACTGTTGTCCGGAGGGAAAGACAAACGGCATAGGGAACGGTTGCCGCCCGGGATTAATCGGCCCCGAAGCGCCGCCGGATTGAAGCACGCTCCCATCCCAATAACAGTACGAGGCATCCTTCGGGTTTACGCGAGAACAACGGGTGCAAGTCTGGGCCATTTCCTGGTTTCCATTTCAACAAGCTGCAATTATTCTTGGTATGGAAGGGTGGTGTGGACGGGCTTCCCAATTCCACCACATAGCTATTTAATGATGGACAATGGGGGGTTGTCCAGGGAAAAGTGGGAGAAGTTGAAGCGTGGGAATGAAATTCCAGCTTGGAAGGTCAATTTGTGCTCCGAATAAAGGTAATTATATATCCTGATCTTTAAGTTAACACTTCAACTTCAGTTCCGGGAAAGGGAATTAATTCCCCATCTCAAGCCAGCCCGCCGGCAAAAACGGTTTTACCAGCGAATAAGCAAGAAGGCTTGCCCCAGCCAAGAAGATTACCAGGAACAGAAAACCAGAAACAATTCCGCTAGCCCGGCTGACTTCTTCCTCAGGGGAGGCAAATTTGGGCAGCTTCTTTTCGGCTTTATTTGCAAGCGGAGAAGTTTCCTGGCGATTCCAATCCGGAGTCGGACTTGGTGTTCGGTAGGGGTTTGGTTTTCGCGCCGGAAGCGGATTGCGGCCTACGATCAATTTTTGTGGCTTCGGATGATTTTGTTTTGCCGGGGGTTCCGGTAGGGAGTCGTTCATACGAAAAACGGGAGGTTCATCCCTGGCAGCATCATCCAAATTGTCCAACACAGGTTCCCGGCGAGGGGCAGGCCTTTCTGGTTTTGGAAGAGCCGAAGAGGTGGACATGGGAATAGCGGATTTTTCTTGCTTGGCCTTTACCGGTTCCGGCAGAGGGGAGGTCCCCGAGTTTGGTTTATGGGTACGGAGCAATTGGTCGGCGGACTCCGGTGGATAGGCCCGGCGGAGGTCGCCAATGTAGCTTTGGATATCCGGAGAATTTAAAGCTTCCGAAAATGAAGTGAACGGCTTCAAAAGATGGTGCGGGTTTTCTTTAAGCAACCGGGAGCGAAGGCGTTCAGCGGGTTCCTTCATGCCGACGGTGAAAGCAGCATCCGCTGCCAGGACCAGAAACCAATCCCGAAGCTTCGCCTGACCTTGACGGTCATACATGTCGGCTAAATCTTCATACATGCGGTGGAGATTTGCGGTATTCGCCATAGTTTTTCTCCGGAAGTCCCTGGCGGAACAAAATCACATCCATCGTTTTAAACACTTTAACCCTCTACAATACAACATGCAATGGCCGATGGCGAGACGAATGCTCTAACGAGAGGATAAGGGAATGAGCCTGCCTGGGCAAAATGTATTGGAGGGGGTAAGAGTACTGGATGCTTCCCGGGTGTTGGCAGGTCCGTTCTGCGGTCAAATCTTGGGAGATCTAGGTGCAGAAGTCATCAAGATAGAAAGGCCTGGGCAAGGAGATGAGACACGGGCTTGGGGGCCGCCTTTTGCCGGAGATTTCAGTGCCTATTTCCTTTCCTGCAACCGCAACAAAAAGGGAGTCGCCATTGATTTGTCCGACGAGGAAGGCCGGGACCTGTTTTATGGTCTGGCCCGCAAAAGCGATATTGTCCTGGAGAATTTCCGCGCTGAAAGCGCAAGTAAACTAGGAGTAGGACCGGATCGATTGTTGGAAGTGAATCCCAAGCTTATCATCTGCTCCATCTCCGGCTTTGGCCGAACAGGGCCATGGAAAGATCTGCCGGGGTATGACTTTGCCATCCAAGCATTAAGCGGCCTGATGAGCATCACCGGACCCAAAGAAGGTCCACCCTCCAAAGTGGGGGTTGCCGTTACGGATGTGCTGACCGGGTTGTATGCGGCAAACGCAGTTCTTGCATGCTTACATGCGCGAGAAAAGTCCGGTCATGGCTATGCCATTGATTTGGCACTTCTGGATTGTGCGGTCGCAGCGCAGGTGAACGTTGCTCAGGCTTATTTAACCACGGGGAAAGTTCCGGAACGGCAGGGAAATGCTCATCTGCAGATTGTCCCTTACCAGGCGTTCCAAACGGCGGATGATTGGCTCATCCTGGCCATCGGCAACGACCGCCAATGGCAGCGTTTTTGTCATGCCATTGGAAACATGGAATTGGCCAATGATTCCCGCTTTGCTACGAACACGCTGCGGGTGCAAAACAGGCAGGCGTTAGTTCCCGGCTTGGAAGAAATCTTCCTTCAGAATACTTCTGCCGAGTGGCGGCAAATCTTGGGAGAGAATGAAATCCCTCATGCACCGGTGCTAAACTACGAGCAGATTTTTGCTTTGGATCAGGTTGTTGAACGAGGCATGAAATTATCCATTACCACCCCGGATGGACAACCTGTAGATTTGGTGGGGTCTCCTTTCCACATTAATCCGCACAGCAAAATGAATATTTCTCCGCCGCCGAACGTAGGTCAGGACACCGAATCCGTTTTGCAAGACATTCTGGAAATGGATGCCGATCGAATAATGCAACTTCGGAATAGCGGGGTTATAGAGTGACGCGATTATAATTTACGTTCGTCTTCTACCCAGGGTGGGCCGATTCGCGGCGACCCTGGGCTTGTTGGATAACGGCTTCGCTGTAAAGAAAGTCTGAAATTACAGCATTCTTACTTGGAAACAGAACTTGATTCTTTCGCTGTCGGGAAATTCTCCGGGAGTTCGATGGCAACATTCCCGGTTGCTGCCCATTCACTTCCCCTTTGCAGGACTGACTGGAACCCGATGCAACGCATGGCGTTGGCATCATGGCCCATTGGCGTGTGGAACACACGTCCTTTGCCATATTTGACCGACCAGATCATTGGCTCATGGACTTTCGTGCCTTTGGAATAGGCCGTGGCGATCAGGTGGACATTTTCGATGGGTCCCCGCATATTGTCGTACAGTTCATCCCGGCAATGCATCCATTCAGACGGCATGCCTTTGACTGTTGGGTGCTTGGCATCCCGGATAGTGATTTGGAATTCGCCGCGATAACGATGCCCGGCTCCTTGATCCTCACCTTTCGGGACAATAACCACTTTTCCGTCGTCCAAGATTTTCATCCGTTTGCCAAAGCGATTGTTTCGCCAGCCCATGCCGATCATTTGGTTGTATTCTTCCCATCGGCCGAAGGAGTTGTTGGCAGCATGGATAATCACCAAGCCGATTTTTCCCGCACTAAGTTGTGATTCCAGTTGTTTGTTGAATTCTTCGGGCCAAGGCCGGCCATTGTAGTTGCTGACAACGACGTCGTATTTCGTCAGGTCCGGCGGAAAGGGAACCGTCTTCACGGAGCCCGGCTTGTCTCCTTCACGCAGATTGGAGGAGACATCCACTGTAAATCTCCCGCAGCTTTGCAGGGCCTGCTTTAATACTGGCGTTGTAGCCCGCCAGTTGTGATTGTTTTGGCCGTCGATAATCAAGGCTCGGATTTTTTCGCCAGCATCGAGTCGACTAGGGATACTGACAAGAATTGCCACAAGTATCCCGAAAAGGATTTGGTTTCGAAACATGGTTGCCCCCAATAATTGGTACCGAATTTCTTGAAATTTTTTCCTACCGAATCTTCCCTTCTTTCCAATGGCATCACAAGAATAAAGTTTTTGAGGATAAGATCCAACATTCCAATGGTGAAAATGGGTACCAGTTACCACCGGGAGATTGTGTACTTTTAAAGGGAAGTGGTGAATCAGCCTTAACAGAAAGGGTTTTGGGCCATATGTCAGGAGCAAGTTTCCTTTTTCAGGTGCATCTCACAACATCCTAGTAGAAAATAATGGGGCAAATGTTCCGTTGTCAGCCTATTCGTTTATGAAAGCAATGTGATGATGCCGCAATCGCTCGAGGCTAAGCGACCCACATTACTAGGATACCCAAAGCAAAAATCAACAAAGCAATAAAGATTCTCCCTGAATATGGGCGGTTGACGAAAAAATTTGCACTAAAGTTAACCGACAAAAATTGGGGAATTGGATTTGCTAAGGACACAGACAAATTAGTAATAATGATCTCCTGAAGGAATGCTAAAGAATTTTCCCTGAGGGAGCCTCTTTCGAGAAATCAAGTTCTTTGGAATGTAAAGAAGCCTTGGATTATTTGCAGCCACTCCTTAATGATGAAGACGACGACGTTCGTCAAGCAGCCCGGAGTGCAAAGAACGGCTTGCAGGGCTGAATGATTTTGAGGCATTGAATCCATAACAACAGAGAAGCTCAGTATGACTGCCACGGAAAAGACCGATTCGCTACCTGATTACAATATTACCGGCCAGGATTTTTCCAGCCGGGATCATCTGACCTACTCCGGCCCAATCATTGACATTCATACTCATGTGTTAATCACTCGCCCCGGCGACCCGAAATCGGGAGCACCGTCCGGACAAGGACCCGGCGCAAGTATCTCCCAAGCAGAAACCATGCTGGACGAGGGAGACAAGTTCGGCATCGTGAAAACTTACACCATGTGCTTTCCGGATGATATTCCTTGGTTAAAGGACCGGTTTGGCAAAAAGATCGGCTTTAACGGTGCCATTATGAAGAAGAAGATTGAGGATGCCGACACCGAAGCTTACCGTTCTCTGGAACGCTTTCTGGAATTGGGAGTTGAGATCATTAAGTTCTGGGCCGCTCCGCGGGGAAAGGAGCGAGGGCTGTTTGTCGATGCTCCTTGGCGAATCGAGGCCGCCAAACGGGCTCAAGCGGCGGGAATCAAAGTGATGATGGTTCATGTTGCCGATCCGGACATCTGGTTTGATACCGTGTACACTGATCCGAAAATTTACGGGTCGAAACAGGATGAATACATTGGCTTGCGGCGATTGTTGGAAGAATTCCCGGATTTGCAATGGATCGGTGCCCACATGGGTGGTGATCCGGAGCATCCCGATCACTTGGAGCAATTGTTGGAGACTTATCCGAACTTCTACATGGACACCAGTGCTACCAAGTGGCAAGTTCGCGAAGTGTCCAAGCGACGAGAAGCAATCGCCTCTCTAATTGGCCGCTATCCGGATCGTTTTTTGTTCGGGACGGACCTGGTTACCCGTCACCATTTGGAACGGGAACATTACATCAGCCGTTACTGGTGCCAACGAACGCTTTGGGAAAGCGACTGGGAGGGCCGCAGCCCGATTAAGGACCCGGATCATAACAAAGAAAGCGACGACGGCACTGAAAGTTCTATTTTACGGGGAGTCAACCTGCCGAAAGATGTGCTGGAGAAAGTCTACTACACCAATGCAGTGGAATTGTTGGGATTGAAGGACCTTGCATCCTAAGCCAAACGGGAGAACCAATGGATCAACCTCTTGCTAATCGTTTTGCCGAATACACCGCTCAACTTCGCTTTGAAGATTTGCCCGATCCGGTAGTTCACGAAGTAAAAAGGCGGTTTATCGATTCATTGGCTACTTCTGCCGGGGCCATGGATGCCGATGCTTATGCTATCGCCAAGAAATGCGCCCTGCGGTTCCAAGGACAGCCCAGTGTCGGGATGATTGGCGGCGGGAAAACTAGCGTGGATTGGGCGACCTTTGTGAATGGCCTGCTGATCCGCTACCTGGATTTTAATGACACCTACTTGTCATTGGAGCCGGCTCATCCCAGCGATAATTTGGCCGCGGTCCTCGCGGTCGGGGAGATGGCTGGGGCAAGTGGTAAGGAGATGATTGTCGCGTCGGTAATTGCGTATGAAATTCAATGCCGGCTCTGTGACGCTTCCAGCCTTCGCAAAAATGGCTTCGATCATGTCACCTATGGGGCCATCTCCAGTTGTACAGCCGCTTGCCGGTTGTTGGGCATGGATGTGGAAAGAACCGCTCACGCCATCGGAATAGCCGGGGTTTGCAATACGGCTTTGCGGCAGACTCGCTCCGGCGAATTAAGCATGTGGAAAGGATGTGCCTTTGCAAATGCGGCTCGCAATGGGGTTTTTGCCGCTTTGTTGGCAGCCGAAGGCATGACCGGACCGGCGCCCATCTTCGAAGGTGAACTGGGTTTGATGAAATTGTTAACCGGGGATTTTGAAGTGGCTCCCTTGGGTGGGGGAGAGCAACCCTTCATGATCAACCAAACTTACATCAAGTTTTGGCCGGCAGAATACCATTCACAAAGTGCCATCGATGCCGCCTTGCAACTTCGGACGGAAATCGGCGATATTTCCAACATCCAAGCTATCGACATTCACACCTTTAATGCGGCGGTCGATATTATCGGTAAAGATCCGGAAAAATGGCGGCCAAAAACCCGGGAGACTGCCGATCATAGCCTGCCCTATTGCACTGCCGTTGCACTCATGGACGGAGATGTGACGTTGGCACAATTCGAACCCGCTCGCTTGCGGGACGAAACTCTGTTGCAGCTGGTGGGAAAAATCAAAATTCATCGCGACCCGGAAATTGACAAGCGCTATCCTTTTGGCATTCCGAATCGCCTGACGGTGACCTTAAAAGACGGCCGTCAGCTGGTAAAGGAAGTGGAATTTCCACGTGGCCATTCGCAAAATCCCATGAGTGATCAAGAGGTGCAGGAGAAGTTTTTAAACCTCGGAGAACCGCGTTTTGGCGAAGACAAGGCCAAAAAGATTTTGCAAGCGTGTTGGGATTTGGATGGGCTAAAAGCAGGGGAAAGTTTTCTGGGGCTTTTGGAAGTCTGACGTCAAGGATGGACATTCGACGAGATTTTGTCATCCCAAAGAATGTCCATCCCATTGCCTGCCGGCATTATTTGTTCTTTGGGAAGAGTCCCCATCCAGTCTGATTTGAATTTTGCTTCGCCTTATTT
>CAZPPD010000151.1:0-9675 GCA_964588185.1 uncultured Alcaligenaceae bacterium
GCGAAGAAGTAAATATTTTAGGGTCGTACCCTATCGCGCTACTTTCCGGATGAGACATTGCTTATCCGGGGATTTCACTCCTCTTAATAATCCAAAATAACCATGATAATTGTATTGCGACCTGATTCCACCCAGGACCAGATTGACCACCTCCTGGAGCGCATCGAAGAACTCGGCTTGAAACCCCACGTCAGTAGAGGCGAACACCGCACTATCGTTGGGGTGATCGGCGATGAAAACCAACTCCAAGCGCAACCGCTTACCGCCATCCCCGGCGTTGAACAAGTGATGCCGATCCTCAAGCCTTTTAAACTGGCCAGCCGCGAGTTTAACCAGGACGATTCGGTGGTCCAAGTCGGCAATGTGCCAATCGGCCGGGGATCCTTGGCCATGATCGCCGGGCCCTGTGCAGTGGAGAACTTCGAAGTCCTGGATGAAATCGCCGGCCATGTAAAAGCAGCCGGGGCCAATATCCTGCGCGGAGGTGCTTTTAAGCCCCGCACCAGTCCTTATAGTTTTCAGGGATTGGGAGAAGAAGGACTTAAGATTCTAAAAGACGTGGGTCAAAAGCACGGCATGCCGGTGGTTACCGAGGTGATGGATCCTCGCCAGGTTCCTCTGGTCGAGAAATACGCCGATATGTTCCAGCTTGGCGCCCGCAACATGCAGAATTTCGATCTCCTCAAAGAGATCGGTATGACCAACACCCCCGTCTTAATGAAGCGAGGCATGAGTGCCACAGTCAAAGACCTGCTTATGTCTGCGGAATACGTTTTGTCCGGTGGAAACAGAAATTTGGTTCTTTGCGAACGCGGCGTGCGTTCGTTTGAAGATTCCACGCGAAACATGTTGGACCTTACCGCCGTCCCCAATGTCAAAGGCCAAAGCCACCTGCCTATTATCGTTGACCCCAGTCATGCCACCGGCCGCCCCGACCTCATTCCGTCAATGTCGTTTGCCGCAGTCGCAGCCGGAGCAGACGGCGTTCATATTGAAGTCCACAGTTGTCCCGAAAAAGCCCTCTCCGATGGTCCTCAAGCCTTGTTGCCAGACCAATACACTTCGGTAATGCAGCAAATCCGCCGCCTCGTCGAGTTGATGGGTAAAACTATTGCCTCTGTTTCCTAACATAAAGGCGGTTTCTGTTAATCGAAGTGACCGAACCGATCTCCATGGCAAGTGTTTTCGGCCTTGAAAAATATGACAAGTAAGACCTAAGCCAACCCAATCTCTAAAAAAAGTTCGGATCGGCGCTAGCAGAGCAGGAAAAACCCAAGACATTTTTGGAAATTTCTGCTCCAATTTATTAACTGGCAGAGGATCTAAATGACTGAACTTAGTACTTTCTCACGGAACGGCGCAAAAAAAGTGACCTCGATTTTGCCCTTAAAAGAAGTTGATCAAGAACGCATTCGTAACGCTGTCCGGGAAATATTGTTTGCTGTCGGGGTTGACCCGGATCGCGAGGGATTACAAGAAACTCCGGACCGCGTCGCTCGCATGTACGCCGAGATTTTTGCCGGATTGAATAAAGACCCTTCCGAACCGTTGCAAAAATGCTTCACCGAAAAATATGAAGAAATCGTTTTGGTGAAAGACATCTCATTCGACAGCTTTTGCGAACACCATTTGTTGCCGTTTATGGGAAAGGCTCATGTAGCTTATTTACCCAACGGGAAAATCGTTGGGCTTAGCAAATTAGCCAGGGTTGTGGAGATTCTTTCCCGGCGTCCCCAAGTCCAGGAACGGATGACGGAAACGCTGGCAGATTTATTGATGGACCAACTGGAAGCCCGTGGTGTGGGAGTTGTGCTGGAAGCAACCCATACCTGCATGACCGTTCGCGGCGTTCGCAAACAAGGAAGTATTTGCACCACCAGTGCAGTCCGTGGCAGTTTTCGAGACAATCAATCCACCCGGGCGGAACTGATGTCTTTGATTTATTCTGGGCGTTAATCTTTATGCTGGCCATCTTCTGTTTGCGATTAACGTTCGGCTTATTGGCTTGCCTGCCCCTTTTGTGGTCCTTCCCAATCAATCCCCGTTTCTTTCGCATTCATTTTCTCAATGCCCTTGGCTTATTGTCAGGGGCAACTGTTTTATTACGAGCGGAAAATGATTTCTTGGATTGGGCGGTATTATCCGCTGGGATGATTACCTGCCTGTTGGGCTCAATTGTTTGGACCCTGGATAAAGCTCCGGGGGGCGGATTAGTCATCGTGCTCAGCTCCCTACTTAGCGGATGTGCCCTAACACTCAACTCCATGGAAGCGTTTCCCACACTGGAAACAGTCCCACTTGCGGACAACTTTTCCTCGGCAGCTTTCCTGGGCAGTGCCACCACCGCAATGCTATTGGGCCATTCGTATTTGATCGCCCCAACCCTGTCCATTACGCCACTTTTGCGGATACTTGGTTTTTTTGGAGTAAGCCTACTAATTCGGGTTTGTGTTTCCGTTTATGGCCTCTGGTCATGGACGGAAAGCAGTTTGTTCGGTAACTTGGATACTGAAACCCTGATTTGGTTAACAGCCCGGCTGGGAGTCGGCTTTTTGATCCCGGCTATTTTAGGATGGATGGCTTATGAGACTGCCCGCATTCGTTCGACCCAGTCGGCAACGGGTATCCTATATGTAGTGGTGATTTGCGTTTTTCTAGGCGAACTGACGGCAATGCTCTTGTTCCAAAAAACCGGTTTTACCTTGTAGGTCGGGTCTCCCGTTTACCCATTTTCAGTAGGTCGGGTCTACCGGCCCGGCCAAGATCATCCGGATAAAACATGAATGTCCGCTTTTACTGCCCAAATTGTGATTACCCCGCACGGGTACCTTTACCGGAGACCTCCTTCTGGGAATGTCCCGCCTGTGATCATCGCTTAGCTATCGACCGCGATGTCACCAAGGACAATCTCTCCCCCTGTGCAATCTGCGGCAATCACGAACTATACAAAAAGAAAGATTTCCCCCATGCACTAGGGATGGGGATCTTGATTGTTGCCTGTATCCTTTCCTTTATCACGTATGCCTACTATGAAAAATGGCTCACTTGGGCGATTCTGATTGGAACGGCACTCTTTGACGGAATTCTTTTTCTGTTGGTTGGTGATGTCGTGGTTTGCTACCGATGCCAGGCTCACTATCGCGGCATCCCCAAAGGCACCACCTATCCCCCATATGAGCTAGCCATTGCCGAACGCTATCGCCAGGAACGACTGCGGAAGTTGAAAAAGTAAACAACAAGCCAACGTACACCAAATTTCCCGGACCTATCAACAGTGGACGAACAACAACGAGGGCGGTTACTGGATGATTTAAAGGGATTTCTGAAAGGTGAAATCCTTTTCGATAATCTCACCTGCTCCCTTTACAGCACCGATGCCAGTATATTTCAGGTACGTCCTACCGGGGTCGTCTTCCCTCGCGATGAAGAAGACGTGCAAAGCTTGGTTCGCTTTGCTTCGGACAATGACATCCCTTTAGTTCCTCGAGGAGCAGGAACCGGTCTTGCCGGCGAATCATTAGGCAAAGGGCTTGCCGTGGACATGAGCCGCCATTTCCGAAACATCGGCCGATTTTCCGAAGAGGCAATCCAAGTCCAACCCGGCGTCACCTGCAAGTCTTTAAATGATCACTTGGCCCAATTCGACCGGCGGTTTGCTCCCGACCCTGCAAGCGCTCCTCAATGTACGATTGGCGGAATGGTTGCCACCAATGCTTCGGGATCGAAGCGTATGCGCTTTGGCTACACTCGCGATTATGTGGAAAAAGTTCGCCTCGTTCTAGATAACGGCGACGCTGTAACCATCAGCAAAGAACTGCTTCACTCCAAGAATGGGCTGCCCAACGGGGGGAAACATCCACCGGAAAATGGGAACGGTGGGCCGGGCCACTTACAGGACATTATTACTGCTACTGCTGTTTTGTTGGAGCAGAATTCCCAACTCATTCAGTCCAGCCAGCCCAAAACTCGTTATAACCGTTGCGGGTATTTACTGCGTGATTTGGTTTCCGAGGGTTCATTGGACTTGGCAAAATTGGTCGTCGGATCGGAGGGCACCCTCGGTTTAATCACCGAGGTAACTCTTCGGACAGTAAGTACTGCCAAGGGAAGATCCCTGGTGTTGCTGGGTTTTGATCGTCTGGATTTGGCACTGACAACCGTTTCCCCCATCCTTTCAACCAACCCGGCAGCATGTGAACTCATCGACCGCCGCCTTCTTTCCTTGGCCCGGGGAAGCGATTTCAGCCACCTCACCCCCCTAATCCCCACGGATTTAGAGGCGGTGCTCCTGGTCGAGTATGAAACCGATTCCCAAGAAGAAGCCGAATGGGCGGCCCGGCGGCTCCCTTATTTGCTTTCGCGAAACCGATTTGCCGCCACCCTCCTGGTAACTGCGTTGAAAGAGGATCAAATCCAGGATATGGTGCGGCTGCGGGAGATGGCTTACCCGAATCATTCCGGTCTTCGCCAAGGCGGCCAACCGCTTCCTATCATTGATGATATTGCGGTCCCCACCGAGCATCTTGAAAAGTATGTCCACGAAGTTCAGGAAATTCTGCAGGAACATGAAACTACCGCTTCGCTGTTGATTCACGCGGGAACGGGTCAAGTCCACATGCGGCCATTTTTGGACCTGAACAAACCGGAAGAAATTGCCAGGATCAACACCATTTCTGAGAAGGTGCATTCCATAGCCTTGGAAAAGGGTGGAACCATCTCCACCCAACATGGCACCGGCCTTGCCCGCACTCCTTGGGTTTCTCGCCAATATAAAGACCTGTACCCAATCTTCCGGCAGATCAAATCCATCTTTGATCCGCAGGGGATTTTTAATCCCGGCAAGATTGTCGATCCGGACCCGAATCTTCCCAGGTGGCCGATCCGGCAGATTCCTCCGCCTCAAGAAAATTACCAACCCAATTTGCTTTGGGCCGAAGACCAAATCCGCCATGAAATCTTACGCTGCAATGGGTGTGGACAATGCCGCATGGAATCTGCACCGAAGCGGATGTGTCCGGTTTTCCACGCTACTCATGAAGAAGCTGCCTCGCCCCGAGCAAAGGTCAACCTGCTGCGGCAAATCCTGATGGAAGAAGAAGGATTTCCAAATCTCCCCTCCAATGAAGTTCGTGAAGTCGCGGATCTATGCGTCAACTGCAAGATGTGTGCACGGGAATGTCCCTCCCGAGTCAACATCCCCAAGCTGATGCTGGAAGCCAAAGCGGCCAATGTTTCCGAACATGGCTTGGAACGGAAAGACTGGTTTTTTGCCCGCTTGGAAGCCTTCTCCCGTTGGGCCAGTCCCTTTGCTTTGTTCGTCAATTTGGCTCTGGCCAACAAAACCATCCGCTGGCTATTGGAAGGAACTTTTGGTCTGTCCCGCTATCGCCGCATTCCACCATTTGCCTTGCGCTCCTTCCTGCAACGAGCCCGCCGGCGGGGTTGGACTCGCATGCCTAGGGGGAAGAACCCCAAAGTGGCTTACTTTGTGGATCTGTTTGCCAATTTCAATGATCCATCCATTGCCGAGGCGGTAGTTGCCGTCCTTCACCATAACAACATCGACGTTATCATTCCTTCCCGCCAACGGGGCTGTGGCATGGCCGCCCTGGTCCATGGGGACATCGATTCGGCTCGGGATTCTGCCCGGCGAAACCTGATCCAGTTTGCCGAACTTGCCCGGGAAGGCATTCCCATTTTATGTTCGGAACCGACCGCTGCCTTGATGCTCCGTCAGGAATACGTGCAACTGCTGAATGATGCCGATGCCCACTTGGTGGCGTCCCAAACGATAGACCTATCCACCTTTCTTTGGCAGCTTTATCAGGACGGAAAATTAAAAACAGACTTTCAGCCATTACATCTTTCCCTGGGACATCACGTCCCCTGCCATGTCAAAGCACTGGAAGGATCTATATGCGGACCGAAATTGTTGGAACTTATTCCCGGTTTGCGGGTCCATACCATCGACAAAAGCTGTTCCGGAATTGCGGGAACCTATGGCATGAAAGCCGCCAATTTCCACAACTCTCTGGCTGCGGGCCACCTCATGTTGCAGGAACTCAAACGGCCCCGCATTCTCTTCGGTTCCACCGAATGCAGCACCTGCCGCATGCAAATGGAGGATGGAGCAGGCAAACGGACTTTTCACCCGGTCCAATATCTGGCCTTGGCCTATGGTTTACTCCCGGACCTTTCCTCTCAACTCAAGGAACCTTTACGAGAGTTGGTTTCCCGATGATAGTTACCGTTCACTTGTTTGCCCGCGCCAAAGACCTAGCCGGAAAAGAAATGGTGAAAGTAGAAATCCCGCCAAAAGCAACCATTGCGGCTCTGCGGGAAAAGTTGACCCGGGATTATCCGGCTTTGCAGAGCTTGCTGGAACGGTCGGCATTAGCAATGGACAATGAATTTGCAGACGACGAAAAGGTTATTCCTGAAGGTTCGGAGATCGCGCTTCTGCCACCGGTAAGCGGCGGGTAAAGGGAATGGAATCAGGTTTCGGCCACTGCCAAGGGTTTCAAAACGACTCTTTCTTCCGGATCAACTTCTGGGTTTTTGGTCGAGGAATCCAAGACCAGGCCGGGTTTCATTCGTAAGTAGACAATGTATCCCACCAGCCCAACAAACCAAAACACCACCCGCTGCACTAAAGAGGCACAGATTCCCAGCCCTTTTAGTGACCCCGCAAGTTCATATAGAGCGCCAAATCCCAATTCCGCCACTCCAATCCCACCCGGCAATGGAACGCCGGCCTGGATCGTAAGCCCAACGGGAACAATCAGGAAATGGGCTATTAAGGATGGCCGGGGTCCGCCGCCTCCCAAGTCGGCGGGAAGTGAAAGGGTCAGGGAGGCAAAATAAAAGGTAAGGACAAAACCTATATGGCCGATCATGGCCATAAACATCGCAATCAGAATTATTTTTCCCCGGCTGCGATAGATTAAGCCCGCTTGCCACATCTCGGCCAACGCCCCACCCATTTTCGGAATCTTATTCTGCAACCAATCGCCAAAAGCTTCTGCCTTTGATTTTGGTAACAGTCCTAAAAAAAACCAAAAGACCAAATTAGCTCCGGCGACTCCCCAAGCAAAATAAAGAATGTAATTCAGCATCGGGTTGGTGATGTAACCGGCAACCATAAAGATTGCCCCCAATAATCCCGCCAACCAGAATAATCCACATAACCCCAAAACCCGGTCCAATATAACGGTGGACACAGCAATGGTACGCTTACTCTGCGACCTGGCCAGAAAAGCGGCTTTAATTACGTCCCCGCCGATGGATCCCGGCAGAAATGTACTCAGGGAAAAGCCGATTAACCCCAATCGGACCGCTTCAAAAAGTGTGAACGGAAGATTCTGCGCCCGGACTAACAAGAACCAACGGAAAAAGGATAAGCACAAGCTGCCGACGCAGAGAACTACCGCCAATACTAATGGAAGAATATGAATTTGACCCTGCAGAGCATCTTTGAGTCCGAATGAGGTAGGAGGTTCGCCTTCCGGATCCCAATAAGACCAGATTACCCAGGCCAAAATGGAAAGCCCCAAACCATATTTCACTAAGGTCCAGAATATTTGCATAGTCACGGGGAGGATCATGATTTTTTGAGGGCTACTCAGCTACCGCCAAGTGAATATAGCAGGGTTATTATTTTGGTGAAAACTGCTTGCGCGTCCAAGTGCAATAGGAGCACAAGCTCTGCCGATTCCCGATAATGAAAGTATTGAGCCTTGGGTTTCTGGAATATTCTAGCATTTAAAAGGAGATATGAAAAATACCCCTGACTTTTCGGGGATTTCTTTTGTATGATAACGAAATGGATGGGGGCGTGGCGCAGTTGGGAGCGCGTTTGAATGGCATTCAAAAGGTCGTGGGTTCGAATCCCATCGCCTCCACTAATTCTGGCGAAAATACCTATCTTTTCTTCCCACCGTCATCCTTAATGGTGGAATCCGGATGCTTCCTTCTCCGTCATGGAGGCATGCTCCGGGTGTTTCTGGAAATGTTCTAAAGTCTTTCGTATATCGTTTAACAGAAGCGAAGCCAAATCCCGGCTTACTCCATGTCGGACCAGAATCCTTTGGATCACTAAATCCTTACAATTCGCCGGGAGGGAATATGCAGGGACTTGCCAGCCCCGATTTCGCAACCGGTCGGCGAAGTCATAAAGGGTGAAACCCGGTTCCTCTCCCTCCTTGATTTTCCAGCACAGAGCCGGGATTCCGACGTTCATATCTCCACCATGGATGATCTCAAATGGCCCCAATTTCTTGATCTCGCTGCTGAGGTATTGTGCGGTTTCATAACAAGCGGTATGGATTTTTCGATAGCCTTCTCTCCCCAGCCGAAGGAAATTGTAATATTGGCAAATTACTTGGCCCCCCGGCCGTGAGAAATTCAAGGCAATGTCACGCATGTTGCCCCCCAGGTAATTTACCCAGAAAACCAAGTCGTCCGGGAGGTCCTCCAAATCCCGCCAAATTATCCAGCCCACTCCTAATGGAGAAAGACCAAACTTGTGACCGGAGCTGTTAATGGACTTGACCCGCGGAATGCGGAAATCCCACACCAGATCCGGTGCACAAAAAGGAGCGAGAAATCCGCCACTGGCAGCATCCACATGAATGGGAATGTCCAGCCCTTTTTCTTTTTCCAGCTGGTCCAATGTTTGGGCTACCGCCTGAACCGGTTCATACTGGCAGGTGAATGTGACCCCCAAGGTGGGCACTACTCCAATCGTGTTTTCGTCGCAGCGATTTACCACTTCTTCTGGCGTCATGATCAACTGATTGGGTTCCATGGGGATTTCGCGCAATTCGATATCCCAATAGCGGGCGAATTTATGCCAGCATACCTGGGCCGGACCTGAGATCAGGTTGGGTTTGTCGATTGGCTTGCCTGCGGCTTTTCGTTTTGCTTCCCAACGGCGTTTCATCGCCATGCCGCCAAGCATCGCCGCTTCGCTCGATCCCGTAGTAGAACAACCGATGGTGTTTGCTGCGTCCGGTGAATTCCATAAATCGGCCAGCATGTGGACACACCGGCCCTCAATTTCGGCGGTTTGCGGGTACTCATCCTTGTCTACCATGTTTTTGTCAAGACACGCATTCATGAGCTTATGTATTTCCGGATCTACCCACGTCTGACAGAACGTCGCCAGATTCTGACGCGAATTGCCATCAAGCATCAATTCGTCATGGATAACCATGTAGGCGTGTTGTGATTCGTGTTCCTTTTCTGGAATGCGATACTTGGGCATACTCACCGAAAGATCTTCTGACCCATAGACATCGTCCTCTATTTCATCTCGAATTGAAGCTTTTTCATGGAGAGCCATTTCCTTCCTCCGTTGCAATCAGGCAGTTGCATTTTGATTGTATGTTGAAGGTAAGATTATCGAATCGCGTCGAAAAAAAAATTCGTCCAGAATTTGACCATGAACAATCCAACGCAAAAAAACGCAATCCAAAACGGCCTGGGTAAAAAATAGGCTGATCTGATCCCATCCTTAACTTTGTGTCCGGCTCTCCCGGCAATTCTGCATAACTTCTTGGAGTACCTCAATAAAATGTCCCCGCCTGCACACTTGCAAGTAGCCGGGACCATTGGTACCAATCCAACATTTACACGCTCCTCTTGGGAGCAAATCGAACTTTTGAAAGGGTGACA
>CAZPPD010000152.1:0-9648 GCA_964588185.1 uncultured Alcaligenaceae bacterium
AACTAGTAAAAGTAGCCTGCTGCACCGGAATTGTTTATTTCCTGATGACCTTGGCAACCGGATTGCTTTCTCCGCAAACTTGGGACTTTATTGTTGCCGATGCCTCCCGCCGCTTTATCTGGGGGACATTGGCCGGCTTCCTTCTGACCGGCTTACTCCCGGTAGTGGAACGTGCATTTGGCATCGTGACCGACATCAGTCTCCGCGATCTCGCCGATGGGTCCCACCCGCTCCTGGAAGAATTAGTACGCCGTGCACCGGGAACTTACACTCACAGCATCACCGTGGGAACTCTGGCGGAAAGCGCCGCCGAAGCAATCGGGGCCAATCCGTTGCTAACCCGCGTCGGGTCCTATTTCCATGATGTGGGGAAAATGCTCAAGCCGTTGTATTTCATCGAAAACCAAAACGGCGAGAACAAACATGATTCCCTGGAACCGGCTTTAAGCACGTTAATTATCATCGGTCATGTCAAGGACGGCGTCGCCCTGGCAAAGCAATACAATTTACCCAAGCGGGTGATTGACTTTATTGAACAGCATCACGGCACAACATTGGTGGAATACTTTTACCGGGAAGCCGTCAAACTGCAAGAAAGCAACGGCAATGGCCATACCAATGGAGAACTGGAAGCCACCTTCCGCTATCCCGGACCCAAGCCGCAAAACCGGGAAAACGGCATCCTCATGTTGGCCGATGCCGTTGAATCGGCCAGCCGTTCCCTAGTCGATCCGACTCCCACCCGTATTCGAAAATTGGTCCACGATTTGCTCATGAAACGCTTGTTGGACGGTCAGTTTGAAGAGAGCAACTTGACCTTAACCGAACTGCACATCATTGAAGAGAGCTTGTGCAAAAGCTTGATCGCGCTATTCCACGTCCGGATTAAGTTCGAGGAAGAAGAGCCAATTCCCATGAAGGTTTGAGAGTCAGCAAAAATCTTACTACCGTTCCTTAATTATCCTGCATTGCCTGATTAGCCTTTGCCAACGCCCGCCGCACCGTACTGGGAGAACAATTAACCTGCCTGGCTAACTCTGTCATAGGAACCCCTTCGGACAGAAATGATTTCAGAATTGCCCGATCTCGTTCGGGTAAGTGTTCTAGGCAATGATCAAAGGAATCGCGAAAACTGGCAAGACTAAAGGGGCCCGGTTCATGGTCGTCGATTTTGAAGGTTTCCCGGCCATTACCCTTCTCTCGGCGAATATCCCGGCGGTCTTTGCTGTGAAAATGAACTAAGGCTCGGATTTGGTCCAGGGCGTGATGAGCCATCTTTCCCCACATCCGCTCGGGGTTTCTTTGCAAATGGAGTCTTGCTTTGGGGCTCTGAAGAATCCGAAAAAGGACGGATTGGACAATGTCCTCCGGGTCCACTCGCCGCCGCAATCGGTTGGGCAAATTCTTTTCGACGAACCGGGTGAGGCGGGTGGAATAGTTGTCGATGATTTCTTCCATGGGAGGAAAGGCAAAACGTCCCAAGCGGGGATGTTCGAAATCCTGATAATCACGGAACTTCATACGGATGGCTTCGTGATGATTTTGGGACTCGAAAAAAATCTCCTCGTCTTCGCAGATAGCTTTATCCACCAAGGTGGGGAGATGGTACAGGCTGCCGAAGGTGGGAACGACTCCGCCCTCGCAATCGGGAAACAACTCGGAGATCTCCTTTTCGGTTGCCAACTCCACTTTGTCCGCCCGGAGAATCTCCCGCACCCTCTGCAGATCCACCCATTGCGTCGCCGGCAGGACGACAATCACATATTTTCCGTCAACGCGGAGTAAGACTGTTTTCGCCACATTTTGTCCCGGGACATGGAGAATCCGGGCCATGGATTTAGCGGTGTAACTCGGCCGATGATGCAGGTGGCCAAAGGGAATATGCCTGCTGCGAAGGTATTCGTCAAATTTCATGACGGTTCCTCGTCCAAAGAACAGATAAGAAAATCAATGGATGACCGGGTCCGTTCCTGCGAGTTCCGGTGTCGGAGAATATTTAAAGTCAATCCCAACACCTGACATCTCTAGAATCTCCCCAATGTGCGGAGAGACTCCTTCGAGTAAGAATTTTCCACCAAGGTCCTCTACCATCTGATGGATGCGAAAGAAATATCCAATTGTGCAACTGGCAACACATTCAACATTTTGCAAGTTGAAAATGATTTTTGTTGTCCCATACTCTCGGATTAATCGTGGGAGTTCTTCGTTGATCAGCTGGATATGGCCTTCCATAAGCCGAACTTTGTTCCCAATGATGGAAACCACAATTCCGTCTTTGGTATTTTCAACGTGAAAACAATTGTAGAATTGGGACATCCTGGTCTCCTCCAAAAAGCATAAGGGGAGGTTTTAATTTCCAAAAAAGGGAAATTTTTTGGAGAATGAATCAGCTAAAAAAGGCGAAATGGTAATTGATAATTAAATGATAATTTAACCTCTGAGCTGGATGGTATCCAGCAATTTTTTCCATTTCTCTCGGGAAAAAAATCATTCATCCATCGCCTCAACCTTCTCCCCTTTGGCTTTCTTTCCCTGGACCGGAGGCAAATTCAACCCTCGTTCTTTTCTTGCCTGACCGACTTTCAAAGAGGGGAACCATTGGGGTCTTGATCGAACTTCAGGACCGATGTAAAGCAGAAGGACTTTCCTGCTTTCCTGTTCCCAGCATCAATTCCCGTTGTGTTTTCCTCCCTCTTCCGGGTATATTTCCTCTCTTGTAGAAATTGGCAGAGGGTTTTGCCGATTCACCCACCGACTGTCCTCTTTGGAGGCTCGACATGGAAGTCAGCCTAAGGATTCCACATTTTATTCTCCTTTCCCTCTTTCTTCTCTTTTCACTTTTCGAGTTTCTTCCGGTTCCGGGGGCTGAACTCAAATCGGTTCCAACCTGGCGGGTGGAAGATGTCCGGGCCGGCATGAAAGGCCAAGGGAAGACGGTCATCTAAGGGACCAAAATTCAGGAGTTTCAGGCCGAGGTTCTTGGTGTGATGAAAAATACGCGGCCGGGACAGGATCTGATCCTTTGCCGCTTGTCGGGATGTAATTTGGAGAAAACCGGAGTCATTGCCGGGATGAGTGGAAGTCCGGTTTATATCCGGGGAAAATTGCTGGGGGCAGTGGCTTATGCGTGGCAGTTCGGTAAGGAACCGATTGCCGGAGTTACTCCCTTTTGCCAGATGAAGTCCTACGCCAAGGCTCATGAGAAATTGAAGCAGCAGGGACCGGTCCGTCTAGGGTTGCGGTCCCCGGTCACCATCGGGAACAAGAAATACAATTCAGTTACCGTCTCCAACTCCTTTGCCGCTCCCCAACCGGCCTCAGTGGATGGCCTTTGGTTGACTCCTTTGCGGACACCGTTAATGGCAAGTGGTTTTTCCGCTCATTCCCTCTCCCTTCTGGGCGAACAGCTCAAGAACACCGGCTTAGTTCCTATGCAAGGGGGCGGTGTTTCCGGCCGCATCGCTCGACGGGAAGAGAATACACGCTTGCAACCTGGCGGAGCTCTTTCCGTAGCATTGATTCTTGGAGATTTCGATCTATCCGGCATTGGAACTGTTACTCATATCGAAGGAAACCGCGTTTATGGCTGGGGCCATCCGTTTATGAGTCTCGGTCACTGCGAAATCCCCATGATGACCGGGTATGTTCACACAATTTATCCGCGGCAAAATCTAAGCTTCAAGATGGGCTCGCCGTTGAAGACCGTGGGAGTCATCAATTCCGATGTCAGTACTTGTATTGCCGGCTGGTTGGGGAAAGAACCGGATATGCTTCCGGTAAGAATGAAGGTTACCCGCGAAGATCCCTCCCGATCCAAGATTTTCAACATCCAAGTCGTCCGCCAACAGGAATTACTCAGCAACCTGGTCTTTACGGCATTAACCAATTCCGTAGAGATTGAAGGGAAGCTTCCCGAGGAATTGACGGCCAGAATGCGTGCCCGCATCGAACTGGACGGGCACAAATCCATTGTCCTGGAGGACACCTTTTCCGGCACCAGTTTTTCCGGCGGCCGTGCACCAAGGGCGTTGTATAGTCAAATCGCCAACATACTATCCTCACTTACCTTTAATGAGCACAAACGCATTCGCATTAAACGAATCGATTGTGAAACCACTCTTCAGGAAGGCCGCTGCACCGGTGAGGTGGAATCGGTTGAGTTGGATTCTGAAGTCTATAGGCCTGGAGAAACACTTCGAGCCACGGTTTTCATTAAGCCCCACAAACAAGATCTCCAGAAAATTAGAATCGAACTGCCTCTGCCAAACGATTTGCCGGAGGGGAAATACGAAGTGCGCATCTGTGATGATCGCAGCAACATCAAAGAAACTCTGCGGTCCGACCCGACGTTGAAAAGCCCGCAATCCTTGAGCAGCTTGTACCAAGCATTGGAATTGCAAACTTCCGTGCAACGAACAGCGGTAGTCCTCCGAATACCGCTGGATAAATCCGGTGTGGCGGTCAACGGTAAATCGCTTTGGGATTTACCGCCCAGCATGATTCATATTCTGGCCCACAGCCGCCGAACCGGAGCCAAATCACTTTCCCGAGCTTTGGTTGCCAAGCAAATTACCCCTTGGGTGGTCCAAGGATCCGAGGCCATTGGATTTCGGGTCAGCCGGACCAAGCGAATACTTTCCCCCAAATAATTCTGATGATCAATTGCTTCCAAGGAACCCGGAACTCAAACAAGGAATTCCTTCATGAAAAGAATACCGTTGCTCCTAACTCTCGCACTTTTGCTCCTCCTATTTATCTTCTTCCCAAGCCAAACAATCTCCGGCAAAGTGAAAGTCTGGCATCACACCAGCCCCAAGCATTACGAAAAAGCCAAGTTTACCAATGTCGTTCTGAGCGATCAGGGAGTCGTTCGCCTTTCCCGGAAATTGCACTTGCTGGCGGACTTAGGAGCGATGCACATCTGGGATTTGGCAGAGGACCGCAAAGGCAACTTGTATGCGGCTACCGGGGATGAAGGCAAACTTTTCCGCATCACGCCCAAGGGGAAAGTTTCCGTTGTGTTTGACAGCTCGGATAGCCAGATTCTCTGTTTAACTACCGGGAAAGATGGGGCAATTTACGCTGGAACGGGACCTACCGGAAACGTTGTGAAAATTCACCCAAACGGCCGGGCAAGGATTATTGCGGAGAATGTTGGTTCCTATGTTTGGAGCCTGGTGGAAAACCCGGGATCGAATACACTATTCGCCGGAACCGGACCGGACGGCAAGATCTATGAGATTACCCCTCAGGGAAAAGTAACGGCTTTTTACGATACTCGGAAGGGCCATGTCTTGTGTTTGGACCGGGACGAAGAAGGCCGGCTATATGCGGGAACAGACAAAGGCGGCTTGGTTTTCCGCATCTCCCCTAGAGGAAAAGGTTTTGTTCTTTACAGTGCCCCGCAATCGGAAGTCCGAACGCTTCTGGTTACAGCTAATGGGGTTTATGCCGGCACCAGCACACCGGGAAGCCGAAACGGAGAAACCAGAGTTGTAGAAGGACGCCGGTTTACCTCTTCCTCATTAAAAGGAAAGTCGGCAACACCCCTGACCAAAGCTTCTCGCCCAAAAGGAAAGGGTCTCAAGGCAGTAAAGGTCAGCCGAACTTCGACCGCTTTTGCCACCAGCCAAAAGAAAGAAAGCAAAACAAAACCGGCTCCCTCGGCACCAAACCCGGTAGCTGGAGAAAACTCCTTGTTTCGCATTGCATCGGATGGGACGGTGCGGGAAATCTTCCGGCAGAAAACCATGATCCTAAGTATGCTTCCGGGGCGGGGGAACCTGTTGATCGGAACGGGAATGAAGGGCCAGCTTTTCCAGGTAGACGAACAAACGCGTGAGTGCATCGAGGTTGCCCGGTTACCCAATGGCCAGATTCACCGATTGTTGACACGGAAGGATGGCACGGTGGTGCTGGCAACGGGAGATCCGGGAAAAATATTCGTCCTGGATAAGGAGAATGCTGCCGAAGGTTCCATCGTATCGGATGTCCTGGATGCCAAGATCCTGAGTAAATGGGGAGCCACTACTTGGCGGGCGAACTTACCGGACCAAACCAAGATCAGTGTAGCTTTCCGCAGCGGGAATGTAGAAGTTCCGGATGAGACCTGGAGCGATTGGTCCAAGGAATTTTTTGACCCGGACGGTACTACCATACCCTGTCCAACCGCTCGTTTTCTGCAGTATCGGGTAACCTTAGAGACGAACAATCCTCGGCAATCTCCTTCCCTGCAAACGATCTCTCTCCGCTATCGCACCACCAATCATGCTCCGGAAGTTACGGAGATCACCGTTCCCGACCTGGACGGAGAAGATCTGGAAGATCCGCGAAAGTTGGAAATCAAATGGAAAGCAACGGACCCCAATGAAGATGAACTTTCCTATGATCTGTTTGTCCGCAAGAAAGAGTGGAAGAGTTGGGTCTGTTTGGATCGAGGGATAACCAAAACCAGTTACGAGTGGGATGCTGAAACCATGCCAACCGGTTGGTACCAGGTAAAGGTGGTTGCCAGCGACCGGGAAAACAACAACAAAAATGAGGCTTTAGAAGCGTTCCGAAACAGTCGATCCTTCCCGGTAAGTCATGTCCCGCCGAAAGTATCGGTTCGGGTTCTTCGAACAGCAAAGAAAGGGGCTGTAGTTGAAGCCATCGGGTCTGACCCCCTCTTGCGGTTAACTAAGGCGAAATATTCGCTAAACGGGAAAGATTGGAAGGCTGTGTTTCCCGTGGATGGATTGTTCGACAGCAAGAAGGAGACCATTCGTTTTCAACTCCAGGATTTGGAGCCGGGCAATCATGTCGTGGTCCTCCGGGTACAGGATGCTGCGGGAAATGTTGGTGTGGGAGATGTGGTTTTTGCTGTTGGCAAGCAAAGGGAACAGTAATAGCTGAATTTGCTTCACTGGAAGCGCGGCTTAATTCTGGCGAATCATGCTTACAAGTTAGTCTTCCCGCATGGCAACTCCATCCGTTCTTTCGTACAGGTAGACTCTATTGCCGATCTGGTAAGTGCGTTGCCAGTTGGGGGAAGAGTCCACCTTGGGAAGCAGGCCGTTGTTTTTGTGATATTTCGGATCCAGCACCAGAAACTCCACTTGGTATTTATCCAGTATCTCCTGCCAATTCTTATTGCCGCAAGTCAAATCAATGTACTCCTGCCAAACATTATCCGGAATGATCTCGATCCGGGCATCCATGAAGACCTTGAACTTGGGGGAGGCTTTCCAGCCCATGTACTCCCCCCACTCGAAGCGGGTGAAGATATTCCCCTGGTCTTTTTTCTGGGCAATCTTGCCATGGACTTGAGCTAAATGATCCTCCAACCGATGTTGCGGGCTGCCACGAAATGCCAGCAATGGATTCCAGCGATTCAACCACGGCACACTGAGCACTGCCATCAGGATAATGATTCCGAAGGTAACGGACGCTCCCCAATTGGGCTGGTCGGCTTTTGCTTGATTTTCTTGCCGTTTGGGCAACAAGGTGGTGATAAGAATCGACAAAATTGGGGCCATGATTATCAGCCACCACACAACCATGCGCACGGATTTGCATGCCAACGGCAAGAAACATAGGGCAAGACAAAATTCATTGGCCGTAGGCAGCCGCTTTTTTATTCTCCAAGCGAGCAGATAAAGGGTTGCGGTCATCACCAAGGAAACGATCCAGAATTTCCCGATCAGTAATGTCGTCTTGGGCGGCAGCCATTCCGTGATGCCGCGCAGGGATGCTCGGTTGGAGGTTAGCCCCACGTATTGGTAGATGGTCCAGCCGTAAGGATTCACCATGGTCGCCAACAAACTGCCAACCAGGCAAGCTGCCAACAGCCAACATTTTTTGTTCGTCCAAAGGTTTCCATTCCGCCAGGCTTTCCAAGCGGTAGCCAGCCCAAAACAGCCAATCAACATGATTCCAGCGGGAAACGCTCCGTGGAGGTTTGCCCAAAGTCCGATCAGGGGAGGCGGTACTAGCAACAGCCATGGCCGCTTTTCCCACTGATCCAAAGACCAGTAGACCAACACAAACAGGAGAAGGGAAAAGGTCTGGGGCCGGATGGTGAGGACTTGCCAACTTCCGAAGAAGGTGAAGATACCAATCGCGGTTGCCACTCCAAGGGAACCGCACTTATGCCAACAGAAAAGGGCTACCAGGGAGAAAGTTAAAGCCAAGAAAGCCGCATTGGCAAACTGAACGAGTTCTAGTCCGCCGATTTCATACAGGTGATAATAACCCACCTGAGTCAGCCAATTAACATCCCGGAAAGATTCTCCCGCCACGGTGTAGGTGAAAATGTCCTGGTTAAGGAGTTCGCCCTGCTTGACAATCTCTCGTCCCCTGGCCAAGTGGTGCCAGAAGTCTTTGAGATATTGCCGGTCAATGGACATGGAAATAAAAACCAACGCCGGAACGATGGCCAAGCGAACCCAGACATTGGTTGGAATCATGCAGCGGAACTGTTGCATTCCCGATCCTCGCCCTGCAGACTGAAATAATTTTGCCTGCGAAAGTATAGGTCGCGGGGAAGGGGAACGCCAGAAAATGGATCTAAGTAACCAGGAGAATTGGAATCTAGGGTGCCAGGCTACTTTTTGGCACCCTAGATTAAGTACTCAACTTACTTCCCGGAAGAAGGGAATTCTTTCACTTCGACCTTCCGGATCATAATCATAGACTCCGGTCCGCCTCTTGCCGGCGAATGTTGTTGAAAAGCAAAGTGGCCTTTGTTGTAGGTGTTTTTCTTGTCTTCGAAATCAACAACTTTCTTGCCGTTCACTTTGATGATGATGTGGTTTCCCTTGGCGATCACTTCCTGGGTAAACCAGGTATCCGGTTTCACCAGTTGCTTGGTAATCCGTTGGAAACCATATAAACTTCCTGTTTTCTGCGGGTCGGGGAATGTACTGTTAATCTGGGCTTCGTAGACTTTGCGGTAGCCGGCAATAATTTTGGTGCGGAAATACTGGCCGCTGTTACCCTTGTCGCTGATTTTGGCTTCTACGCGGTAATGAAAGTTTTGGAAATCGCCTCGCTCGGAAAACAAATGGCTGCGCTTCTTGCCTCGACCTACAATGGCACCATTTTCAACCGTCCACTTGCCTGGTTCTTTGGGGTGAGTTTTCCAGCCGGTGAGATCCTTGCCGTTAAAAAGTTGTATCCAACCTTTGCTGCCTTTCTTCTCTCCGCCCATCGATGTAGTGGGCAAGGAAAGCAGCATTAACGCGGCAAAAATGCCGCTGGAAACCAACAATGCTTTTTTCATGTAGTAATCTCCTGGTGGTAAAATTTGGATTCCTCTCTTGAGACGTCGCTGAATTCGTGAGAATTCAGTTCATATGGGTGGATATTATTGGCAGTCAAATAAGCATAAAATTTGTCTACCAAACCATTTCTCCTGCGTAGAATACGGCAGAATATCTCCACCGCAAAGGAAATTCCGGTGGAAATAACGCGCCTTGACCAGATGACCAACTTTGTTATCTTTCGTGTCCCTGTCTGCTTTGGGAAGGGAGTTCCTTGCCCATGTCCGTGTCTTGCCGCATTTTTCTGGCCTCGCAGGTTTTCTTTACTCTCCTAATTTGTGTGTGTAGTTCAGGTATCGGAGTCCGCCGTGCTTATGGCCCCAATTTGTTGGCGGCATGGAAAGCC
>CAZPPD010000153.1:0-9646 GCA_964588185.1 uncultured Alcaligenaceae bacterium
ACCTTTTTCCTTTCGGATAATCATGAAGCACAGGATATGGAGCTGGATGAATTTACGAGATAACCTCTTGCCCCGAGACCCAAGAGCTTTTGTTGGGGAGTTCTTTTTTTGTATCCAGTAAAAACTGCCGGCCATCCTGTTCGATGATTAACTTCTTGGTTCCAACTGTTATTGGCGGTTTATTGCATACCAGCCCGAGTTTAGTCTGCCAGAGAGTTCTCCCGCTCTTGGGTCCAACCAGTAAAGCCAGATGATTCTCATCCTTCTGCGTCACCAAAAAGAAAAGAGGCTCTCCAGATTCAGTTCGCTGAGTCCGGCCATTTTGAGTTGGATTGCCGATGAAAACCGGCTCAAACCGGGAAGATAATAACTTTGGTCCGGATTGCCGGAAAAATCCATGACTCACCTGTTGTATATTCCCATGCACCATTAACCAGAATTTATTGGCGTCCGCATGGAATACTTGCCCTCGAGGCCGTGGTATGGACTGTCTTCTCCCTCTTAAGATCTTCCGGCGAAACAGGGGAAAGAGAGGATCATCCCGAGAACCCGTCTGGCCAATCCCAAAAGCAAAAAACTCGCCGGCATCCGAAACAAACGATAGTCGGTCATCCTCAACATAGGGGGTGAACCACAACCACCCCAACATGGCAATTGGTGGCATTTCTTCCGCAGGCATTGGCAATGGGAATATTCGCAGGTGGGTTTTGTCGAGACCTTTTGTTTGCTTTAAAAGCAGTAGCTTTTTTTTGCCCTCTAGAAGAACGGGTTGCCCATCCATTGATCCCATAGGATGTTTGGTGTAAAGGATGTGCACACATTTTTGCTCGGCAACGTCCAGGACAAACAGGCAATTTTCCTGAGCGGGAAAATATAACCGATAGCTGGAGGGCTCCCGAACTCCCCAACCAGTTAAGTTTTGCCCCATTCGGTATGAACCCAACCGCCGTCCGCCGTTTATTTCGATCTCGTCTACTTTTCCTTCATAAAGGGCGAGGAAGATGCGGTCCTTAAGGAGTACAGGCCGGCCAAGGCAAGGACTCGTCAACTGTTGTTTCCAAATCTCCCGCCCGGATTCTGCTTCCAACGCCGAAACCGTATACCGGTCCGAAGACAGAACAAGCAAACGCTCGTTCCAGATAGGAGTAGCAGGAATTCGTAAAGGTGGGGCTTCGTTATCTAACCCCACACGATAGGCCCAAAGAAGTTTCCCGTTATGGGGGTCCATCCCGTAGAGAACTCCACGCGCCTGGGCCAGAGCCACCTGGTGATCCATTAAGGAGAGAGAATTCTCTCTCTTCGAATCTTGGACAAAAATATTTGTAATGTGCCCGGATTTCTTCAATGGCAATGGGGGATCATTGTGTGCTTGGAAGGTAACTGCTTTTCGGTGAGCTTCCGGGATTTTTGCCAGCAATTGGCGAATTTCGGGTTCCATCGCCAGCTTCGGGTGGGTGTCCAGATAGGGAGAAACAATTTCGTCTTTTATTTTGGGAACATTTCCTTCCGGATGTTCAATCAGGTTCTTCAATTGGGTTTCCAGTTTTTTCTTTTCTTCCGCAAATACGATAACCTCTTCCACATCCTTAAGCCGCGCTCGCACCACGGCCAATTTTTGTGGCGGGGGATCATACTGCGCGGCCTTCTTCACCAACGCCTTCGCTTTTTTCATTAGATCCCTGTCCCGCTTTTCTTCCGCTCGAAAGGTCAGTTGTTCGATGGCATGTTGAAGGGATGTCCAGATATCTCCTTGATACTCCTCCATAAAAGGAACCCCTTGTTGGGTCTTGAGGAAGGTTCCGAACTGGTCCAAAGCAATAAACAGCAAATCAAGCTCATTGTGAACGACTTCAACCTTGCCCCGCACCTCGCTGAGACCGGAAAGAAAATGATAGAGATCCCCCTTTGGGCTATCGGGAAAGTCCAGATTCAATTGGTGGAACATGGCGGCGGCTTCTTCAAAACTCCGCTGGTCATATTTCTCCTTGGCTGCCAACCACCGCTTTTGTTCGGCATCCGCTTTTCCGCCTTGGACCATCCAAATCCCAAGGCCCACTCCGCCCCCTGCCAAGATCAACAAGGCCAAAATGATCAGTAGATTCCTGGTCCCGGCTCCCGAGGATTTTTGAACGGCAAATTCTTCAGGAGGATAATCGCGCTTTGCTGACATCTCACCGTCAGTAATAGAAGTGCGAACCGGCGGAGCCTGCCAATCTTCACTGGACCCTTCTTCTTCGGTCGCCGTAGCAGAACGAACCGGAGGAGGGTCGGGTGGTTTTCCGGGAAGGGTTTCTGAGAGAGATTCTTCTTTTTTAATTGGGGAAGATTCTTCCGCGGACATCAGCCAAGCATCCAAATCTTCGGGTCCATCCTCCGTAACCTCCTCGGGAGGCGCTTCTTCGGAAGGCGCTTCCGTGCCTTGTTCCGGAGAAGAAACGGATGAGTTTTCTACGTTGGTCCTCACCGGGGGGGGTTGATCGTAAGAGGTGTCTTGCTCGGGTTTCTCTTTTTTGGGTGGAGGACTCTCTGCTTTTGGCTCACTTTCTTGAACCCTTGCTCCTCGAACCGGGGGCGGTGGTTGTGTGTAGGCTTCGGAAGGTGAGTCCGCAGGAGAATTTTCCGGTGAATCAGCCTGTTGGGCCGATACAAACGGAAGGATTTGTTCGACAGAACTCGCCTTCGGAGGAGCGGAAGTTACCTTTTCCGGCGGTTTTTGCTTGGGGAGGTCTTTTTTTACTTCGGGTTTCTTTGATCCTTCGACAAGAAAGATTTCCTGGCAAAGAGAATTTAAACAACGGATCTTTTTGCCTTGTAATCCGGAGTCGAGTTGGTATTCCGTTTCGCAATGGGGGCAAACTACCGGTAATTTCATTTTTTCTTCGTCGAGGATATGAGTTCGTTTCTTCCACAAGAAATTCATTTGCCATATTAATCAATTCCGGCTGCTGCGTGGGGGACATTTTTCCAAGTCTTTGACCAAACCTCTGTTGCCGCCATTAAATAGAATTGGATAACTTTGGACATCCAAGTACCCGGGAAACACATTTTGAGGTTTCAAAACCAATTGAGTGAAAACATGGATTCAAATCGCCTGTTTCAAGCGGTCATCTTTGACATGGATGGCTTGCTAATTGACTCCGAACGAATTGTTTTAGAAGGCTGGCGTCTCATAACCGCCAGGATGGGTATTCAAATCCCCAATTCTTTGGTCCCTAAAATCATTGGCAGAACCATGAAAGACGGCGAGGCAATTGTGAAAGGAGAATTGGGCGAGGATTTTCCTTACCTCGAAGTGCGCGAAAAAGTCCAACAGCACCTTCAGGAGGCATTCCAGCAAAATCTTGTCCCTAAAAAACCGGGAGTGGACGAAATACTGGATATGCTCGAGGTAAGAGACATCCCTAAAGTCGTGGCGACCTCCACTTACCGAAAAGAGGCGACAAACCGTCTGCGAAGTGTTCATTTACTGGACCGATTCCCCGCCTTTGTCGGTGGAGATGAAGTGGAAAAAGGAAAACCGGCCCCGGATTTGTTTTACGAGGCAGCCCTGCGAATTGGCGTGCAACCGGGTCGCTGTATTGTCCTGGAAGATTCCGAACCGGGAATTCGTGCCGCGCGTAATGGCGGAATGCTCCCAATATTTGTCCCGGATTTGCACCCGCCGTCCGAGGAAACAGTTCAAATTGCTGAGTACATTTTTCCTTCTCTCCATGAAGTTCGGACTTTTCTTGCAGATTTGCCTTTCCAATCTTTCAACAACAACCGAAATGAAAATTAAGTGAACCAAATGATGTTGAAACTGCGTCCTAATACTTGGGTAAGAAACCAATTTAAGCAACAGGGGCAAAAAATGAGGATTACGTAAAGTTTTTCCAGCTCTCTAAGGGCTGAATTTCATTACGCTTGCATCCTTTCACCCCATGGCTTAGGATAATAAAAATCGATAATAACGATTGTATCTGCACGCCCTGCACCGGTAAAGAATTACCCACCTACCTTAAGTCACCTTGTTTGACATTGCACCGGTGCATGCGCCGACGAAGGAATAAGGCCGATGGATACCTACCTGGAATATATTCAAGACATCGATCTGTACACCTTTGGCCAGCATTTGTTGGTGTTAATTGACACTTCCGATCCTTGCTTTATTGCCCTGGTATTATCTGTACTAATATTCATTGGCTCCAAAATGGCCGCCCCGTTTCCGAATTTGCGGAGTTGGGGGCTGCGAATTGCTGCAGGCACTTTTCTCGCCTATTTCGGCTATGTCTATTTTACTGAGGGAGCCATTTCTTCTTCGGAGATCTCCCGGGTTGGCCTCCGGGCATTTATCACGGCAGGAATGGTTCTGGTTCCCCTTTGGATTGTCCTTCCTATTCTCTTATTTGTCGTAGGGCGATTGCGGTTAGCGATTGCCGCCTTTCTTCTTTACTTTTCCTATGCCTGGATAACCGCCGGAGAGATGAATTCCGAGATGCTCCCTTACGTGGCTATGCGCGGGGGAATTGCGGCGGGATTAGCATTAATCGTAGCTTGGATTTTCCAACCAATAACCGATTTTATTACGACTACTCTGCAAACCAAAAAACAGGAGCTTCAAGAACGCCTGCAGGGAAATTCTTCCTCTCAATCGCCATCGCAACTACCGGCACCCAAACAATCCTTCCCTTCCTACACCACGACCGAGGCCTTGATGTCTTCGTCCAAACAAGACCCTGCTTCCGCGGATCAACTTCGGGAAGAATTAAAAGAACTCTTAGAAGTGCGGAAGGTCAACCAAAGACACGAAGCCAATTTACAAGCGGATAAACACCGCCGCCGGCTAAAAGCCCGCCTCAAGGCGGAACTCTGTTACACCTTGCACGAATCCACCATTGGCCCTGCCCTGCCACGTCACATGTTCGAAGAATTTCTGGAAAAATACTTGGGCGATCAAAATCACCCCGAGGATGTAGAAGAAAACGCCCGTGAACTGGAATCCATCATCTTCCAATACGCCAGTAACGCCAATCCCATGATGGTTCATCCCATCAATCTTTCCGATCTCACTCAATGGTATATGGATGAGCAGAAACGCATTGAGGGATTGGAAACGGATACCAGCAACAAAAAAAGCCAGCTTGCCGGTTTGACTCGGCGGTACACTCAATTGGCAACACAAATCATCGAAGGCGAAAACAATTAGCTTTCACATCAATACTTCGGCCAATAAACTCAATCCTTGTTGAGCCCTGGAAACTGAAGGAATTCTGAAATGGAAGTATCTTCGGATCCAAATGTTTAATTTTTCTTGTTGGCTTGGCAATATCAATTCTCGTAACCCTGGAAGCAGTTGGAAGATTTACAATTCCTGAAAATTAGGATGGAGTTGATTGTATGACAGCCAATTTGGTAACTCCTGAGCACAACGAAAACCCGATCTCCACCCGAAAACCAAATTACCTGCTTTGGGTGGGGCCGGTTCTTACTTTCGCCGGAGTGATCAGTTACTTCTTGTATTTTTCTCAGTTTCCGGACCTTAGGGATTTCCCCTGGGTGAATTTTCCGCTTGTTATCCTGGGAGTGGTATTCTCCGGTATTGCTGTGTGGCGGGCTTTTTCCCGTCCTAATATATATCGTGGCAGAATTCTTGGAAGCATTGGGGCGATGCTTTCTTTGACTTTTGCTTCCCTGTTTTGCTTTTACATTTTTCACCTTTCTTACCAGGTGCCGGCGGAAACTTCTGTCACTGCCGGCTTGAAGGAAATACCTGACCTTGAGCTGTCCGATCACGAAGGCCGCTTGGTCCGCTTGAATGACTTGCGGGGCAAGAATGTGGTAATTACTTTCTATCGGGGGCATTGGTGACCGTTCTGCATCTCGGAACTGCAAGGTTTGCAGTCACGCCTTAGCGAAATTAAAGCTTTAAACGCAGAGGTCCTGGCCATCAGTGTGGATGTTCCGGAAAAAAGTAAGGAAGTAGTGGAAACCAATGGTTTGGAATTTCGCATCTTGTCAGATTCGGAAGGCAAGGCCATGGATGCTTTTGGATTACGCCATCCGGGTGCTTTCATGGGGAAAGATGCCGCCAGACCGGGAGTCTTCATTATCGATACCGAAGGTAAGATTGCCTGGAAAGCGCTGACGGAAAACTGGCGAGTCCGTGTCAGGCCGGAAAAGGTCTTGGAAGTACTTCGCCGGCTTTCTTAGTAGTTGCCAAGCAAGATAAACCTAGATTCACTACAATAAACCTTGTATTCAATGCAGTGGAAAAGTCTTATCACAAGGGCCATGTGCTTCAGACTCCTTAATGTTGACCCCTTCAGGGAAAACCTCAACTTCCAAGCTTGGCCGCGAGTTTGGGTGAACTAATCCATGCATCACTCTTGAGATTTCGATAATTTATCCGGCTAGATTCCGTTCTGCTTGCTCCAAAAAATCCCGGACGCGGATTTCCTGGGTACCATATCTCAAGACAGCATCTTCCCTCAACCAAGCTTTGACTTTCTTTTCGGCGGAAACCACCGTGCTATGGGTTCGGTTTCCGAAGTAACTGCCGACCTCCGAATAAGTTGCTTGGGTATGCTTTCTGGATAGAAACATGGCGATCATCCGCGGAAAGGAAAATAGCCAGCTCCGGCTTCGGTTCTGAAAAGATCCAGGGGACAGGCTTAACATTCCACACAACAACCGGTCCACGTCGGTTAACTGTATTCGCCGCAAGTTATGTTGCAGAAGTTCGGCAAGCACTTCTTTGACCAAGGCAATGTCAACTTCCCTCTCTTGAATCTTGCTTAAATGGAAAATACTGTTTATTGCACCTTGAAGCTCCCGGAAGTTCCCGCGGAGATTGTCCGCCAGAAATAAGAGAACTTGTTCATCAAGCAGCTGGGAGCCTTTCTTTTTAACCAGGGAATGCAATAACTTCACCCGCGTATCAAAATCCGGCGGCATCAGACCCCAAACTCCACCGCTAACCATGCGATCCACCAGTTCGGGGGGAAAATCCTCATGCAGGCGGGGATGGCAATCGCAGGTCATCACAATTTGTTTCCCGTCATTCAGAAGGACATCATAAGTGTGAAGAAATTCCTCCCGGGTTGCTTTCTTGCGGCTCAAGAAGTGTAAATCATCCACCAACAACACATCGCAGTCCCGATAATATTTGCGGAAGGCCAACGTCCTGCCGGCATGCATGGCTTGTAAAAACCGATTGGTGAAATCCTCTGCCGTGACAAAACAAACTCGCCAATCGCGATGCTGCCTTCTCAAACCAACATAGACTGCTTCCAACAAATGCGTTTTTCCGGAACTTACCGGACCATGCAGCACCAATGGGTTTACTTCCATGCCCGGATTATCTACCACTGCAAGTGCCGATGCATGAGCCACTCGATTGCAAGGCCCAACGACAAACTCCTCTAAGGTATGCCAACGCCTTTTGTGACCGGACTTGGAAACGGCCTTCGCCGTATTGGCGGAAACTTTGGCTGTTTCTTCAGCCGGGAGGTATTGGTAAGAAGGAACCGGAAGTTCTGGAGATTTAATTTCTTTCTCGTTGCCAATGTCGGCCGAACCGGCCTCCGAGAATAACGAAGGATCGATCTTGAAGTGCACCTTCAAAGTTCGCCCAAAGACATCGCGGGCGGCTTGGGAGATTTCTCTTAGGAATCGGGTTTGCAGCAAATCCAGGCAGATATGATTGGCCACACCCACTTCGAGGAGGTCCTCCTCCCAGGAAAAGTTGGTGCGATTTTGAAACCAGCGTTCATATCGTTCTCCTCCTATGCGTTGGGCAATACCGGTTTCCAACGCTGCCACGGTTTCGTGATCGCTTGTAAGCAAAACATCCCCCCAACGCACTTTCGCTCCGCGAAATACGCAACAACATCTCAACAACTTTTTACAATAAGACTCCACAGTCAGGAGGGATAACTTGACCGACTGCAGAAAACTACCATCCGTGGAGACGTGATCTGAGATTTAAATTGAGTTTCAGTATACACAGTTGTTCCCTTCTTGGAACTGTTCGATGCTCCTGCCTCCACTGAGTAATGACCCTATTCTACAGCGTCCTTAGGCATCGGAAAGTATTTTCTTCGGAAAGACGAAAAGATGTTCAGAAATGGCGAAAACAATGCGTAATTCTTGCAAACAAATTCTTAATGAGTTCAGCTGGTCCCGTATTTTTCGGCCGCTCTTTCCAAGGCAAATTGATTTTCTAGTGATCAATCTGGGCGACATCAATTGACGCAAAGTGAACCAGTTTCTTTTGATACGTCTCGAAGCCAAACTTGGAATACAACTTGAGGGCCGGGGTATTCCGACTATCTACCGAAACCACCAGCTGGCTCGCCTTCATCCGTTGAGCTTCCTGAATCGCTTTTCGAATTAAGATCCGGCCATAACCTCGGCGGCGAAAATCTGGTACGATGCCGACATAGGAGAGTTCCCATTCTTGCCACTCCGGAAGTTCAGCTAACAGTACCAGGCCAACCGGTTTCTGGTTCACCATTCCCAAAAACCAGCAATCGGGACGAAAAACTCCCTGCTCCTTGTGACTCTCAATCAATTCATCGCCAGCGCGAAGACTATCCAGCTCCGGAAAGTCTAGTGTCCCAGCATAGGATTGGATCATCGTTTGGTGGAACAAATTCTGAGTGGACTCCGAATAGGAAACAAAAGTCAGTTTTTGGGGTGGCTCGTGATTCCCGAATAATCCTTCCCGCTCCAACTGCAAGGTCAGAAGATACGAGATGGGCGGAATGCCGTTTCTGGTCAGCGATTCACCGATCGGGAGATCCTCACTGGACAACAGCTCTTGAACCAACCGGATCTCCTGTTCCCGCAGTCCTTGGATGGCTATCTGGATCAGGCGGTCTTCAATGTAGGCTTTATCAGGACAGGATTTAACCTGCGGCCCCCAAAGTTGGCCCACGGGACATTCAAATCCGGAGTTGATGAGAACGCCCAGCAAATCTTCGTCCTGATAGGCTCGAATCAGGTCGGCCCCGTTGAGTTCTCCTTCAAGGCAAAATCTTTTTGCTGTTCCGATAAGTTGGGCCCGGTCTCCGGGCGAAAACAACTGGTACAACAGATGAAATACCTCTGCCATATCTTGACTTGGGATAGATTCGACTTTCTGTGATTGGAACTTAATGCCCATGGAGTTGGGATTACCAAATTAACTTATCACTTATTCCTTACGATAGGCTGGCCCTTATGTTATCGCTCTTTGGAACCAACAACTTCCTCTCTTTTTATTTAATCGTAGGCGTCGTCACCCGCTAGGTCTACCAAGTGCGAGCCCAGTTGCCTAAAGGACTGAGTAAAACAAGAGGTAACAGAATAAGGATCGGCTTAATTAATCTGTGAATTTTTGCCAATGCTAGGTAGAACTACCAAAATTTGCATCCAACATTTTCTTAACCAGGGATCTCGCCTCCTCTCTATTGGCAATATTCCCTTCCAATTGCTCTTCCCGCACTTTGTCCAAGAGCTGCTTAAACAGAGGACTAGGTTTTAATCCCATTTGTTGCAGGTCATTGCCGGAGATAAGAGCCGGTGGGTTCAAGTCTTCTTCCGTCCATTGCTGCAATTTCTGCTCGCAGAAATTCACAGAATCCGGGCTGGAATGTTTTGCCCTCGCTTTTGCCCGAGTCAACTC
>CAZPPD010000154.1:0-1074 GCA_964588185.1 uncultured Alcaligenaceae bacterium
CACGCCAAAGCCATGCACTCCCCCTCGGAACCCAAACCCTTTTGCACCGCCCGCAACACCCACACCGCCAAAGCCGACATTTTGCCCTTGTGGATTTCCACCGAAGCCGCCACCGCCTTGGTTGCCGCCGGCAAAACCAACATTTTGGCCCGCGCCGCCAAAACCGACACCGCCTTGGTTCCCGGCAAATCCGCCGCCTCCGAAGCCACCTCCAAATCCTCCCCCGGCAGGTGGATTCTTTTTTGGTGCTGGATTGGGAGTAGGGGCTTTGGGCTGAGGATTTTTTTCGGCTTCTTCCTTTTTGACCAGAGCCAAATATTCATTCAGCTTGGGAGCTTTGGCTAGTAGTTTGTCGAACTGGTCGCTTTTGTCTTGGGCCAACGAGCTTGCCAGAGTCGAAACCAAAACAAAATTCACAGTCTGAACAAGGACCTTTTTGGTGGATTCCGGCGGTTCTTTCTGGAGGATGGACTTAGCCGTACCGACCAGACTGGTTAGATTTGGATCAGCGGTTTCTTTCTTGACTACCTCCGGTTTGGGATCCTTTTCAGTTTTGGGTTTTGTCTCTTTTTTGGTTTTTAAAGCTTGGGCAAAAGCCGTTCTAAATTGAACCTGGCGAGCAGAATCAAGATACTGCTCAGAAATGGAACCTACTTTCATCATTAACTTCTTAGCCTTCGCTGTATGCTTCGGAGCAGTTTCAATCAATGCGGTAATAAAGAGTTGGCTCAAGGCGTTACCGCAATGGTGTTGGATTTCTTCCTTGGATTGGTCGACATCCAGGGTTGTTGCCAAAGCTTTTTCCAGACCTTCTTTTAATTTCTTTCGGCGGTCCTGTGCAATTCCCGGATGTTTCAAAGCCAAGGCACCGACTTCAATTGCCCAGTAAGCGGATTTGTAGTAAGCAGGATCATCCGGCACTTTGGCCATCATTGGTGGAAGCAACTCCAAGACCCCTTGCCGAATGGAATCGGCATTTGCATCCACTTCCTCTCCATGGTAAGCGGCAATCATAACCTTGACCGGATCAAATAACTCAAAGGGCCGGGCAAACTCCTGCAGTCGCGGCAAGAT
>CAZPPD010000154.1:1084-9645 GCA_964588185.1 uncultured Alcaligenaceae bacterium
CCATGTCTCGGTGCGTTTTTGCGGAGTTTCTGATTTCAGCGGTTCATAATGGTCAGTATCTGCAGGAAATACTTTCTGAACGTTGGTAACTAATTGGGGCAGACCGGGATGAAGGCCTTTTTTTACCTCTGGTGTCGGCTCTTTTTCCTTTTCTTTTGTTTTTGGGGCGGGATCTACTTTTTCATTGGGATTCACATCCTCATCCGGATCATTTTCTTGTTTACCTGGCTTTTTATTTCCGGAATCCTTCTTGTTTGCCCCGGCAAGCGGACCGGATTCTCCCGGCTTATTGTCATTTTTAGGAAGCAGCAAAAATGCTAAAAGTCCACCGGTTCCGCCAATGATTAAAAGGAATACCAAGCAAACAACCAAGAGTCTGCCAACACTGACTTTTCCGGAATTTTCGCTGGGCAGATTTCCCTCCTTTACAATTTGCTTGATATCAAACTGGGCCAAATTCAAATAGGGCCCCACCGCTTCCACATCTTCGCGGGTGAGCGACATTTGCCCGGCCAGTTGTCCCATGCGGGAGAGGGTATTGATGTTAACTCCACCACCCTGGTGAAGGATTTGTTGGCATTGAAGATTGTAATTATGCAGCAAGTGATCTCTGGATTGACCGGGCATTTGAGATGCCATGGGATTCTCCCACAGAAAAGACCCAAAAAATGATCACAGAACTATTTGTTAGTTGCGGAATTTGACTAACCGTTACATGGAGAAGTTGAGACCCAACAAATCTACAGTATGGCATCCTTAGAGGAAACGCAACACCTTCCTTTTAGTTTTATTTTCGCAGAAATCTGATAATGTAAATAAATCATGAAGGCTTTACGGGAAGGGAAATTAACTTATTTTCACGAAAGAGGTTAATCTCCTTGACGATGGCCCGTTTGTTGGGTCAACTTATCCTTTAAGGATTATTTTCTCACTATAACCACCTATTTGGGGCCCAGTAGTCATTAAGGATTTACACTCACCGTCCAATAGTTGGGACAAAAGACGAAATTCGGTTGGCGGTAACTCTACTGGTGAACTTGAGGTACTTAATGGCTCGGCAACAAGCAAAACAAATTGTCATTACCGGAGTTACTAAAGGATTAGGGCGGGCGTTAACGGTAAAGTTCATTGAATTGGGACATACAGTATACGGATGCGGCAGAACGCGAACTGCCATTGAAGTGTTACAAGAAGAATTCGGCCAACCTCATGACTTTGCTAATGTCAATGTGGCACGGGAACCGGAAGTAGAACGTTGGGCCGCCCGTTTAATCTCCAGCTACGGGCCACCGGATCTCCTGATCAATAACGCCGCGATAATCAACCAGAACGCCCCTTTATGGCAGGTCCCCGCGGAAGAATTCGACCGCCTGATGGACATTAATGTCAAAGGGGTCGCCAATATCATCCGCCATTTCGTCCCCGCCATGACCTCCCGCCGAAAAGGCGTCATTGTCAACATCAGCTCTGGATGGGGCCGCTCTGCCGCCGCCGAAGTGGCCCCTTATTGTGCCAGCAAGTTTGCTATTGATTGATTGACGCAAGCTTTTGTCTGGGATTTACCTCGCGGAATGGCCGCCGTCCCATTGAATCCGGGCGTGAGCTATACCGATATGTTGCGGAGCTGTTTCGGTGAAGGTGCCAGTCGCTACCCGAACCCTCAAAAGTGGGTCGAGCAAGCTGCGAAATGTATTCTGTCCATGAACTCCAGGGACAATGGAAAACCCTTGTCGGTTTGAGGATGTTTGTTGATATTTTAGATAAAATGATGCTGATTGACGATTTCTGATTTCTGATTTTTGATGATTTCTGGCTGTTAAAATAAAGTAGCAAAGTTTGACCAACTTTGTGCAAGAAATCATCAAATTCTCTGACCTCGAAAATCAACAATCGACAATTATCAATCATTCTAACCACCGGCTACCCTCATCACCCTTTCTTTTTCCTGACTAATGCCCCTTACCGCTGTCCCTCCCACAATAAGAACCATACAATTTCAAGAAGAATTTTAAAAAACATCATTCGGAGCACTTTCAGGAGAAAAATATGCCTGTAAAAATCGGGATTAATGGTTTTGGCCGCATCGGTCGTTTGGTCGCCCGCATCGGTAGTAAAGACCCAGACATCCAATTTGTCGGTATTAATGACCTGGTTCCCGCGGACAGTCTGGCGTATTTGATTAAATATGATTCCACGCATGGCCGCTTTGATGGAGAAGTAAGCCATAATGACAAAGGCCTAGTAATTAATGGCCATAGCGTTCCTTGTGTTTCCGTTCGAGATCCGGAGGAGTTGCCTTGGAAGGATTATGGCGTCGATTACGTGGTCGAATCCACCGGATTGTTCACCAAGTTCGATGATGCCGGCAAACACCTCAATGCCGGAGCGAAACGGGTGGTTATTTCCGCCCCAACCAAATCCCCAGATGAAGTTCCTACCTTGGTAATGGGTGTCAACCACGAAAAGTTTAACAAGGCAGAACACACCGTGGTTTCCAATGCCTCTTGCACCACCAATTGCCTGGCACCGATTGCCAAAGTCATCCACGACAACTATGGTTTGGCCGAAGGGTTGATGACCACCGTCCATGCCGTCACCGCAACGCAGCCAACACAAGACGGCCCTTCCAAGAAAGACTGGCGCGGCGGCCGGAACGCCTACATGAATATGATCCCGGCTTCCACGGGTGCGGCCAAAGCAGTCGGCTTGGCAATGCCGGAACTCAAGGGAAAACTAACCGGAATGGCCTTCCGCGTCCCGACTGCGGATGTGTCCGTGGTGGACTTGACCTTCCGTACCGATAAGGAAACCAGCTACGACGACATCTGTGCCAAAATGAAAGCGGCATCCGAATCCAACCTTAAAGACATTTTGGGCTACACCGATGAAATGGTGGTTTCCTCCGATTTCATTAGCTGCCCCTTATCTTCTATCTTTGATGCCGGGGCGGGAATTGAGTTGAACAACCGCTTTTTCAAAGTAGTTAGCTGGTATGACAATGAGTGGGGCTACTCAACGCGTGTTATCGATCTGATTAAATATATGGCCAAAGAAGATGGAATTATCTAACCAGTAGGTTCACTTCCTCACAAAGGGCGGAACACACTCTCCAATGGTTCCGCCCATTTTTTTCAAATCTCGAGATTTCCCTTACGAAATAATAATGGTTTCCCCCCAAGCAGATTATTAAGATTACTCTTGGTTCCACCAAGTCACCCTTACCCAAGTCAGCGAGGAAAAATCATGGGCTTAACCTCCAAAATCACAACCATCCTTCTACTCGGTTCCTTTTGTCTACCGGTGTTCGGTCAGGAAGAAAAAGAAGGGAAAGAATTATCCTATGGCGGGGAAGTTAAAATTCACGTTCATAAGATCAAGTTGGATCAAGGGAAAACCTATCGGTTCACCGTTGAAGCCGATGGGTTCACCCCGGCGATTGGTATCCTTTCGAGATTTGGCGGCAGTCGCCATAACTCAGCGCCCACTCGTTTTGGCCGGAAAACTTATCTGGTATATACCCCCAACCGGACTCAAGAATATCAGTTCTATGTGGATTTCGGCTATCAAGCCCAGGTGAATACTGGAAAACTGGAATACCAATTTTCTGTGGAAGAAGCCAGTTTTATGCAGGCCAAATCCTTTGAAAACAAAATAGACCTGCCGATTCAAAAAGTAAAACTGGAAAAAGGTGTTCCTTATACGATTTCTCTTATTACCAAAGGTTATTCTCCCAATTTATGGCTTATGGACGAGAACAAAATTATAAACCGAGCATATAGTCGAAGCGTAGGAAGAAGCTATATCGCCAACGTGATGTATACGCCTCCCGAAACAAAAGAGTATCGTCTTTTCGTAAAAAATAGTTCCACTGTTACTCATGAAAAAGCCCAGTTGGATTACGCTTTGGAAATAGCAAAACTTAAACCCAGCTTAAGTGTGGTAGGGAGATGGACTCGCGAAGATCCTTTTTATAAGAACCGACCGGGTAGTTACTTTAAAGCTCATGAGCAAAAGTTAAAAGCCGGTATTCAATATAATATCGATTTAACCAGTTCGATTGATACTTACCTGTTTCTTGAAGATTCGCAAGGAAAAGTTTTATACCGAAATGATGATGGCGGCTCCGGCCTGAATGCCCGTATTACTTTTCGGCCAAGTAAAACGGATACTTATCGCATTATTGCCACTACGTTTGGTTCTCAACGGGTTGGGAATTATACCTTGACGGTTCTGGAACAAGGAACCAAAGGAAAAGGCGAACTCATACGCGGGAAAATATCCACCCGAATGGATTGGATGCCGTTGATCAAAGACACTACTTATCGGCTGGTTGCAAAAGCGGAAGGCTATTCCCCCATGATCATTATCTCGGGGAACTATGGGACGACCACTACCAGTAATCAACCAAAAGGCGGCGAATACCAGATGATATATGCGGCCAAGAGAACCCATGATGGCTATTTCCTGGTTCACCCGGACTCCAGAGGACCTATCGGAAAAGGTCCACACAAATATAGTTTGCGTGTGGACGAGGCCCAATATGCCCTTCAGGGAAAGGAAAAACATTTATTCGAACCCGTCAGCCATGAAGTAACCATGGAAGAAGGAAAGTTCTATAGGGCCTTGGCACAATCTTCTACCTTTCGTCCGAATATTGCTTTGGCGGACAATTTCGAGATCATCAAAACACAAAACGGCCGCCGGCTCCAAAACCAAAACCAATATGAATCCAATATGGTCATCTATCCCAAGGAGACCGGAAAATATCGATTATTTGTCACCAAAAATTCTTATGATCGAATTCCCCCGGGAGGTGCTCGCTATGTACTTAAGTTTAAGACATTAAAACCCAGCAAAAAATTTACCGGCAAGCTAACCGGGGAGGAACCAAAATATAACAATGCCCCCTACGCCATACATAAAATTGACCTTGAGGCGAATAAAACATATCACTTTAATCTTCATAGCGAAGAGTTCTCTCCCACAATTCAAATCAAAAATGCCTCTGGGACCATTCTTCGATATGAGGGGTATAACGATATCCGGAATTCCCGATTAAGTTATCGGCCTACTGTCAAAGGCACCTATTCCATTGTGGTTACTTCGTATAATTCGAGAAGCAAGGGGGCTTATACGGTTTCGGTTCTTGATTAAGTTGATGATCTGGTGGATACAAAATGGAGCCATGCCCACTTAGTTGGGCATGGATTCCGGCTTATTGGGTGGGTTCAATACATATCCGTGGTGCTCCGATATTGACAATATGAACCCTACCCGTAAATGCTTTTGATTCCGGATTTCGAAATCCAATCTTGTTGGCCACAAAACTCGCTGTATGGTGGGCTTTTACAGTGGCCCCTAACTTTTCTCCGGTGTCGCAATCCAGCCCGGAAGGTATATCAGTTGCCAATACTTGTGATTGAGAATTATTGATTGCCTCCACTATCGTCGTGTAGGGATCCCGAATTGCCCCCGTCAATCCAGTACCAAACAGGGAATCTACGACCCATTCGGATCCTTCCAGTTCTTGTTTCACCCGATGCTGTTTGATTTCTTCCTTGTGTATGAAAACCAAAGGGATCTTTGCTTTTTCCACGATAGGCAGAAAAACTTGTGCATCAGAACTAATTTCTTCCTTGTTTCCGAAGAGAAGGACCTTTACCGGATAGTGGTGAATATCCAAGTGACGGGCCATAACTAATCCATCTCCCCCATTATTCCCTTTGCCGCAACAAATGGTTACCGACTTATGAATTCCCAATTTCATCAGCAACTCGGAACACCCCCTGCCGGCATTTTCCATCAGGATAATGCTGGGAACTCCAAAGGATTCAAAAGCCCTGCGATCCACTTCTCGAACTTCTTCGCGGGATAAAAACATATCCTCCCCCCATAAGGTTACCGGCTAATTCTCAGTCCTGACCCTTGCAACAATCGTTCCACTTCTTCTTTGGTAACCCAATCAAAATCTCCGGGTATGGAATGTTTCAAAGCACTGGCGGCTACACCATAATCCAATCCCTTTTGCACATCGTTCTCCAACAAGCCTAGAATTAACCCCGCAGCACAAGAATCCCCGGCACCCAACCGGTCCACGACTTCCACTTCGTAGCTCTGGGTTCGGTAAATCTTTCCTTCCTTGTAAGCAATGGCTGTCCATTTATTTCTCCTGACAAATGGATTTTCCCGCAAGGTGATCGCAACCACTTCCAGGGGATATTTCTCCCCAACCTTCTTGGCAACTTCCTCATAGCTATCCGCCGTGATTTTTAGGACCTTTGCCGTGTCCTCTTCCGTGGTAATCAACACATCGCACGAGTGCATAAATTCATCCATCCATTTATGAGCTTCTTCCTGACTCCATAATTTGCCCCGGTAGTTAAGGTCAATGCTGGTTTTTACCCCGGCCTCACGGGCAGCTTTTAACGCCTCACGCGTAGTTTCCGCTGCTGAAGTACTCAAAGCTGGAGTAATCCCGGTAACATGAAACCATTTCACTCCCGAAAAAACTTTGGACCATTTAATCATTCCAGGTTGTACACGAGAGATAGCAGAATCCTTTCGGTCATACACCACGGAACTCGGCCGGGGAGCGGCACCAAACTCCAGAAAATAAACCCCCACCCGATCTTCTTGCGTCCACACAATATGATCCGTGCTTACTCCGGCCTCGCGAGCATGATTCGCAATCAGCTTGCCCAGAGGATTTTCGCTAAGCCGCGATACCCAACTGCTGCTATGTCCCAAACGGGCCAAAGCCACCGCAGTATTTAATTCCGCTCCGCCAACAAACAAATCCAAACTCCGTGCTTGCTCCAGCCTTCGATAACCGGGAGGACTCAGCCGCACCATTGCTTCGCCAAAGGTGATGATTTCCGCCATAACGAGATCCCTTGGAAATTTAGTTGTTGATCATTTCTTTTCTTGTCTGCCGTACAATGTCCACATATTGCCGGGCCAAATCCGTAATCCGTGCAAAATTCTCTTCCGCCACTGCCTTGGGTTCTACCAATTGACTGCCAATCCCCAGGCAACAGGCTCCGGCTTTCAGGAAGGTCGCCGCCGTAGTCAAATCCACTCCTCCCGTCGGCATCAATCGAATCTGCGGTAAAGGCCCACGCATCCCTTTAAAGAACGCCGGTCCCAAAACATCCGCCGGAAATACTTTGACGATATCCGCGCCGGCTTCCCAAGCGCTGAGGATTTCAGTGGGCGTAAAAGCTCCGGGCATTACCAGCTTGCTGTATCGCTGACATAATTGAATGACCTGAAAATTAATCGTCGGGGATACGATATATTCTGCTCCAGCTAAAATCACTGCCCGGGCAGTTTCGGGGTCCAGCACTGTCCCTGCCCCCAGAATAACCCGATCGCCAACTTCTTTGGATACCCGGCGTAAAACATCCAAGGCATCCGGTACCGTCATGGTAATTTCCGCGACCGTTACTCCCCCATCGGCGAGGGCTTTGACTACCTCTACCAATCGATCGCTGTCCGGGGAGCGGACCACCGAAACAATTCCCGCTTCCAGTACCTGTTGTAATTTGTCTTCTTTGCTCATGATTTCTGCCCAAACTAATCGTATCGTCCACTTGCTTCTATCGGCCACACGGCTTTTACTTCGCCATCTCGCACCGCCACACAAGAACGATGCAGATTCATGGTGGCACAACAATGAGCCGGAATGATTTCCCGTTGGTCCCCAAGCTTAATATTCTTAGTATCACATTCGACAACGGTGTGCTCTTCCGCCAATTTGCTGACTTCTTCTCCCTCCTGATTTTTTACCACCGGCATGCCAAAATCCTTGGAGATTGCTTTGCTGCCCGCATCCAGAACATACCATCCGCCGCGCTTGCTGATTACTTGGGTAAGAATGGATAGGGAGCAGCCGAATTCCGGACGGACGGAATGATAAGCACAATCCATTAATACGAAAGATCCCGGTTGAATCTCCGTCATGCCTTCATAGGAACCAACATATTCCCAAGTACCGGTGCCGGCTCCGGTAACTACGGTCACGGGAATCCCTGCAGTTTCAATCAATCTCCGGGTTTCAATCAGTTGTTGCAAGCCTTCAAAGCACTTTCTCTTTTTTTCTTCCGGGTCGGCCAACAACTGCAAATGCCCATCGTAACCCTGTAAACCATCGAATCGCAATCCTGGACTGGCGTTAACCACCTGAGCCAACTCAACCGCCGGGGTTCCGGGTTCTACGCCGCAGCGATGCATGCCGATATCCACTTCGACCAGAACGCCAATGGTGGTGCCACACTGCTGAGCGATTCCCGACATCTCACGGACATTGCCGGCATCATCGACACAAACCCGAATCTGTCCTTTTCCTGACAGCTCCGCTAACCGCCGTAATTTTTGCTCTCAAACAATTTGGTTGGAAATCAAAATATCTATGATCCCACTTTTTACCAAGACTTCCGCTTCATTTAATTTGGCACACAGAAATCCATCCGCCCCTGCTGCAGCAATATACTGAGCAAGCCCGGAGCTTTTCAGGGATTTGAAATGGACACGGACTTGGACCGTTTTACTTTTAAATGCAC
>CAZPPD010000155.1:0-9564 GCA_964588185.1 uncultured Alcaligenaceae bacterium
AAAACCAACCACTAACTATTTGGCATAACTCCGGGCTCATTCATGTGTCCCGAGTGGAAGATTTCGGCACCGATGGAGTTACCAGCCGCAAGGGAGCGGCCATTGCTTCCTGGGCAGGATTTCTGCTTCGCCCCCGCAACCTCTTCGACAGTACTCCGCTGTATCCCCAGAAGAAGGAAGTTGTCCGGGGTAACGTCCTTCATTCGGAAAAAGCCAAGTTGACGAAAGAAAGCGGGATGGATCGCGTGCGCAAAAAATCTTACGCCAATGCTCATGTTTTCAAGATGGAAGCGGGAAAAACCTACACCATCGACATGAAGGCTTCGTTTGACACTTACCTCCGCCTGGAAGATGCTGCCGGCAACATGCTCGAGCGGGATGATGACAGTGGACCGGGGCTCAACTCTCGGATTACTTATCAGCCAACCAAAGGTGGGGATTACCGCATCATTGCCACCAGTTTCCGGGGAAATCAGGTTGGCGAATACACCCTTACGATTCGAGCAAATTAATAGAACTGAAATTGATCCTACCCATCCGGTTTCCCTGTTGCCGGATGGGTATTTTCATTTCAGAGAAGTGCAATCCGTTTTAGGAGCGAGGTATGGCCAAATCCAACATTGAGTGGACGGAGTCAACTTGGAATCCGCTTACCGGCTGCACCAAGATTAGTCCCGGCTGCCAATTCTGTTATGCCGAGCGGATGGCGAATCGTTTGCAAGCCATGAAGAACCCCAACTACACCAATGCGTTTGAGCTGACATTACAGCCCCATATGCTGGAGAAACCCCTGCAATGGAAAAAGCCGCAGATGATTTTCGTGAACTCAATGAGCGACCTGTTCCATAAAGATGTTCCTACCGACTACATCCACAAGGTATTTGCTGTGATGCAACGGGCTCACTGGCATCGCTTTCAGGTGCTAACCAAGCGGGCAGACATTTTGCACCAAATCAGTCCAACGATCAATTGGCCGGAAAATGTGTGGATGGGGGTCAGTGTTGAGAATCAAGAGTACACCTATCGCATTGATCATCTTCGGCAAACAGGAGCCAGAATTAAGTTCCTCTCCGTGGAGCCGTTGATTGGTCCCATTGACGACATAGACCTCCAGGGAATCGACTGGGTAATCCTGGGCGGAGAATCCGGTCCCGGTTGCAGGCCCATGAAAAAGGAGTGGGTCATCAAACTCCGAGATCTTTGCACGAGAGAAAAGGTGCCATTCTTCTTCAAGCAATGGGGTGGAGTGAATAAGAAAGCCGCCGGAAGAGAACTTGAGGGCCGGACTTGGGATGAGATTCCGGCCACACCGTGAGACTCGGCGAGTAACACATCATTGGGGCAGAGCGGAGCGCCCTCTGGGTAGACGAACGGAACAATCCGCCTTTTCCTCTGCCTTAAAGGGCAGAAACAAAAATAACCCAGGTCAGAGCGGCCGCCGGCTCGGGTAGGCTAACTTTCTTTCGTTCCCAATAAGAAAATAAACTGGTACTCAAATTGCCTTGTCTTTACAGTCAGAGTGATTTGCAGGTCCAAACGTTAATTGGCGGGAGAAATGATGAACGACAAGAGGACAAGTGATTCCGTCGATTTGGATGCAGCGGTCGATGAATTTGATCAGCTCTGGCGATCGGGGCAAAGTCCGGATCTGGTAACATTTCTTTTGGCGAAAACATTCGGTTTGGAACAGCGCCGGGACGTTCTGATTGAACTTATCGCCGTTGACCTGGAATATCGCTGGAAGTTCTCCGGTAGGCAAGGTTCGGATACCCCTCCCGCCAGCCATCCCATCGAAGCCCGGCTACTGGAAAAATACCTGGAACAATGGCCGGAACTGGGGTCTTTGGAACAAATGCCATTGGTGCTGATTACCGAAGAATATCGAGCACGCCGGCGGTGGGGGGACCAGCCGACGCATGAACAATATCAGACCCGCTTTTCGCATCAATGTAATAAATTAAAGCTGCGGCTGGTAGAGGTGGATAACGACTTGCGGCGGGATGTCTCGAAGGTTGTGGACACGGGCGATAAAAGCCGAACCGAAGATTTAAACTTCCAAGAACACGCCGACCAAGGTTTGCAAGCCGGAATGAGTCCCTCCACTTCATCCATTTCTCAGGACCAACGCTCCAAATCTCCAAGTCAAAATCTCACCTCCGGGAAGGAGTGGCCCGACCAAATTGGCCCGTACCACATTGAAGAGGAAATTGCCCGAGGGGGAATGGGAATTGTTCTCCGCGCTCATGACACCAAGTTCCACCGCAGTGTGGCCGTGAAAATATTGATGTCCCGCTTCAAGGAGAATGAAGATCTGCTGCGCCGATTCCAGGAGGAAGCCGTTCTTACCGCCCAGTTGCAGCATCCCGGGATTCCACCGATATTCGACATCGGCAAGTTGGAGGACGGCCGTCCCTTCCTGGCGATGAAGCTGATTAAAGGACAGACGCTCTCGGCAAAAATCAAGGCTCAGGCCAAAGCACGGGAAGATTTTACCAGTTTGTTGGCGGACTTCGAGCAAGTCTGTCAAACCGTTGCCTATGCCCACTCCCGCGAGATTATCCATCGCGACCTCAAGCCCGCCAACATCATGGTCGGAGCATTTGGGGAGGTTCAGGTTATGGACTGGGGCTTGGCCAAACTTCTCAGCTTAGCTTCGGAAGCCCCAAGTAAGAATACCTTTGAGAGCACCATCTATACCCCGCGCAATTTAAGTCCCGATAGTGAAACCATGGCGGGGTCGGTGATCGGAACCCGGGTTTACATGGCTCCGGAACAAGCCCGCGGAGAAATCGAGAAACTCGACGAACGCTGTGATGTTTTTGCCTTGGGAGCCATCCTGTGCACGTTGCTCACCGGAATACCTCCTTATCAGGCAACGAAGGAGGAGATTGACGAGGATCTCAAATTCAGTTCCGGTGTGGAAAATGCCGACAAACGCCGCACCGCCGAAGCAAGAATCCTGGTGCGGAAAACCGAAGACGGAGATCTCACCGATGCATTCCAACGCCTGGACCAATGTGTTACGGACAATCCAACGCTTGCCGACTTGGTCCGTCTGGCAAAAAATTGTCTTGCTCCCCGCAAGTCCGATCGCCCAAAAAACGCGGCAGCCCTGGCTAATTCCATCGCCAAGTATCAACAGGACCTGCAAGAACGCGAGCGGCAGGCCGAACTGGAAAAGACCGAGACAAAAGTAAAGCTCGCGGAAGAACGGAAACGGACCCGCCTGCAACGGATTGTCGCCGGCTTGCTCACCTTTGTGGTCCTGCTCCTCATTGGCGTGGCCATTGCCACCACCTTTATGGCCCGCCAGGAAAAAAGACTGCGGCAACAGGTGGAGAAAACAAACGCGGACCTGGAGGAAACCGCTTATAAGAACCGAATTTCCATCGCCGAGCGGGAATTAACACTGCGGAACGACATTGAGCGAGCCGAAAAGATGCTGGCCGAATGTCCCAAACATTTACGGAACTGGGAGTGGCACTACCTCCAGCGGTTGCTGGATGGTCCCCGCGAACCGCTGAGAGGACATGAGCACGGAGTGTTTACGGTAGCCTTTTCCCCGGACGGAAAGAAAATCGCTTCGGGCAGCACGGATGGAACTGTCCGGATTTGGGATGCCGATACCGGAATAGAGCTGTTCACTTACGAAGGGCATATGCCGGAACTCTTGCGGCTAACCAAAAATCTGCACAATTTCCGTTTCCCGGTTCCTTGTGTGGCATTTAGCCCGGATGGCAAAACCATTGCTTCCAGCGGACTCACGCTGGATCTTCTGAAAAAGATGTCCTTCCCCAATCTAGCCCAATTAAGCAACATTCAAGAGATCAATCCAACCGGGGTCGTAATGATATGGGATGTCGATTCGGGAAAGAAAATTCAGACTTACGAGGACCACACCAATCTGGTCATGGTGGTAACCTTCAGCCCGGATGGAAAATGGATTGCCTCCTGCGGGTGGGATAAAACCATTCGCGTGTGGAATGCAAAAACCGGAAAGACGAAGCATATCTTCAAAGGCCACAAGGACTGGATGAACCGGGTCACGTTTACTCCGGACGGCAAGAATCTGGCCACGCCCAGTCTCGACGGTACCTTGCGGTTGTGGAATTTGGAGTCCGGTGAAAGCACTATTCTTGCCAAGGCTTCTTCACCCTTTACCGATGTGAAATTTGGTCCCAAGAATCGCTATTTTGCTACCACAGGGTTAGATGGGTCCGTCCGGATATGGGATGCCGGCAATTACTTATTGATTCGGTTAATCCATGCGCTTTATGGTGGTGCTTTTGTCCTTGCCTTTTCCCCGGATGGGACGCGGCTGGCATCGGGTGGTTACGATACCACCGTGAAGTTGTGGGACCCGGTTTCCGGAAAGCATGTTCTCACTCTCCGCGGCCATAGCGATTTGGTATTTAGTGTTGCCTTTAGTCCCAATGGAAAACGATTGGCTTCCGGCAGCTTTGATTCCACCGTGCGTGTTTGGGATGCGTTTCCGGATGCAAGCATCGGAAAATCGGTAATCATTCCAAAAGGGCACAACACCAGAGTCAACGACATTATTTTCAGTCCCGATGGAACTATGGTGGCTTCTTGTGGTTGGGATGCTAAAGTCCGGCTGTGGAATTCTCGCACGGGGAATGAAATACGAACTTTTGCTGGGCCCGAGGGTGCTACTTGGCGAGCAGCTTTCAGTCATGATGGTAGCAAGATCGCGGTTGCCAGTTGGGATCGCAAGATCTGGATATGGAATACCCAAACCGGGCAGGCCCTGAGAGTCCTGGAAGGTCACGGAACATTGGCTTACGCGGTCGCCTTCAGCCCGGACGACCGCCAACTGGCTTCCTGTAGTGCGGATGGAAAAATCAAAATCTGGAATGTTGGCACCGGGAACTGCGAGAAGACTTTTCGCGCTCACCTGAATCTCGCTTACGCCATCACCTACAGTCCCGATGGACAATATCTGGCCTCTGCGAGTGGCGACAAGTCCATCAAGTTGTGGAAGCTGGATGGGGAAAAACCAAAACTGGTGCGAAGCTACAAGGGGCACTCCACCGTGGTTTACCAGATCGCCTTCAGTCCCGACGGCAAGCAGTTAGCCTCGGCGAGTTGGGATAAGACCATGAAGCTCTGGGATGTTCTGTCCGGGAAGCAAATAAGAACCTTTCGCGGGCATTTCGCAAAAGTTCACGGAGTTACTTTCCACCCATCGGGGAAGAAAATCATCTCTGCCGGAGAAGATAAAACCGTCCGGATCTGGGATCTGGAGACGGGAAAAGAAATCATCTCCCCCATTCTCTACCGGGCGCCGGTAACCGCCGTCGCCTGCAGCCCCGACGGCAAATGGCTGGCAACATCAACTTGGTACTTAAAAGCCGGAGTAAAGATCCGGCGGATTCCGGATTTCTGATTCTTTACGGCAGAGGGCTAGGGTTCCTGTTCCCCTTGGAGCAGTTCTCGTAAGCGCCGAAGGGAGCGCAGGTACCGCATGGAGGCAGCCGCTTCGCTTAATTCCAGAGCCGCTGCAATTTCCTGGTTGCTCATCTGTTCGAAGTGGCGCATCAAGATGATCTCGCGGTCGTTTTCGTCCAGGTTTGTGATGGCGATATGGAGCTGCTTCTGCATTTCTTCCTGGACGGCAGCGGAGGCAGGCGTGCGTTCCGGGTCAATAAACTGGGCCGCCAATTCAATCGAAGATTTGTCTGCCATGGCGGCCGGTACAATAGGTTGTTCGCGGTCAACTCCCCGGCGTTGGGCCAAGCGGTGGCGGCGGTGCGCGTCAATGATGTGATCTTTGGCCAGATGTCTTAGCCACAAGGGGAACGGCATAGTGGGATTGTTGAGGTAAGCCTCCAGTCTGCGGCCGGCTTCCAAAAGTACGTCCTGGACCACATCGCTGGCATCCAAGCGAGCGGCGATGGCCGGGTCCAGACGAAGGGCGATCATGCGGCGTAGCTGGTCGAGGTGCTGACCCAAAAGTTGTTGTAGGGCCTCTTCATCCCCCTCTTTGGCTTTGGCCAGTAGATTCTGAATTTGTGCCGAGTCAGACCACATTGGAGTTGGTGTCCCTATATTATATGGTACCTGGATTCGGCGGATTCAGTTGTCCTGGGACAGATACCCCACTGAATTCTGGCGAATCCAGCTACGCCAATAAAACCTCAAAATTAAACGCTACTCATCTTGGTAGGTCGGGCCTCCTGGGGACCGGATAGGACGAGCCGGGAGACGCCAGGAGATTCGTCCTACTAGTTTGTCGCATTACCAGTAGGAGTATTCCTCCAAAATACCATAGGGGATTGACTTGATTGAAAACTATTTACGAATCATTCTGATTGTAACATTATTCTTCACCCCGTTTGTACAAAGCCAGGAGAAGAAAAGCCATCCCAAGAAGTTGCACGGGATCTGCTTTGGGGCTTTCCGAGACGGTGAAAGCCCTCATACCGGTTTGTTGCCGTTGCCGTCGGCATTGGCCGAGGATGTTCAGTTCGCCGGCAAGCTGGCGCATAAATTGCGGACTTATTCGGTAGCCAATACTGCTTACTTGATCCCGGAATTTTGCCGAAAAAACAAGATTGGCTGTTATCTCGGTGCCTGGCTGGGACGCTCCGCTCCGCAGAACGACCTGGAAATCGAGTTGTTAATCCATCTCGCAAAAAGGAACAATCCGTTTACAGAGGCAGTCATTGTCGGCAATGAACCGTTGCACCGCAATGATTTTTCCGAAGAACAATACATCAAATACATTCGCCGAGTGAAAAAACAATGCAAGGTTCCGGTGACGGCAGCAGAGACCTGGTCTGTTTGGAAGAAGCATCCAAAATTGGCTGCGGAAGTCGATTTTCTGATGATCCACATCTACCCGTATTGGGACCAGGTTCCCATCGACAAAGCCGCGGCATACACCATCGAGAGAATAAAGGAAATCCAAGAACTCTATCCCCACAAGAAAATCATCCTCGGAGAATTTGGCTGGCCTAGTGGTGGCAAAACTCGCGGTGGTGCCGTTGCCGGCCCGGAGAATCAGGCCCGCTATTTCCGCGAGATTATTCCTCTGCTGGAGAAGCTGGGAATCGAGTATTTCTATTTTTCATAGTGGGATGAACAGTGGAAACGCCGGGATGAGGGAGAAGTTGGAGCCCATTGGGGATTGTTTCTCTCCAATGGAAACCCGAAACCGCCGTTGCGGGGATTGTTGCCGGCCCAGGCCGCGAAGGGAATTAATCGACCTCCGAGAAAGGTTGGCTTTTAGGATAAACCCACTGGAAATCTTAAACACAGCAAGTTACACATACGACCAACCACAATGAAAACACTTGGTATTTTGTGAGGCCATTTTTTGGCCGCACTTGAGACACTTGGTTGTTTCCCCATCGAACCTTGCCGTCATTTCCTCTTCCGATTCATTGGAGGATTCCGAACCAGCAGGATGTGCCGGCTGCATTTGCTCGGCAAGCAATTTTTCTCTTCGGTCTCGATAAGCTTGATAAGCTTTTTGGTACTGATCGGCTTTACGGTAGCCGGAATAGCTGATGGCTATTCCAAATAGGATAAACACCATTCCAAATAACGGGAATAAACCGAAGACATTCATAGAAGCTGCTGTTGCTGTCCAAATGCAACCTAAGAGAACCGCAATCATCCCGCCGACAAGGCTCTGCCCTTTCGTGGGAATGTAGCGCTGACCGTAGCGACCCGCAATGGCGTATTGATCCCGTTCTAATTCCCACTCCCGATCCAGCTGAGCCACCTGGTTTTGGAATTTAATCTCCTCCAAGTGGGATTGTAAATCCGGGTCCTGCGAAGGGTCGGTTCCCCCCGAAGCTTTAGCCAGAACGGCCGCTTTTGCAGTGGCAAATTCCTCGCTGGTTAAGGTACCCCTGCGATGAAGGTCTTGTAGTTTCTGAATTTCATCCGCAATATTCATGACGGCAATATTTTTTAACAGCTACGAAGTTCAAGCCTCAGCCCAAGCCTTCCTTCTTGGCCAAGCTGCGAATGCGTTCCATCAGCCGGCGAATGCGGCGATCGTTGATATTTAGTTTTTTGGAAATGTCCGAGGTGGTATATCCTTCCATTCGCATTTCCAGGATTTGTCGATCTTCTGGAGTTAGTTGGGAAAGAAAATGTTCCAGTTCATCCAATAACACAATGGCGTCTTCCGGGCTGGGGTCCCCGTTCAACATCGATTGCAAATATTCCTGGTTGGATTCCCCCTGACCCATTTCCATGCGGGCGTCTCGTTTTGCCCGGCGATGATGAGCAATCTGCCGCAGCGTCTTGTGAATGGTAATACGCACCAACAATTTGCAGATATCATCCTGATCCCGGACTTCGAATTGCCCTTCTCGGGCCCGATGGAAGAAGGTTCGAAAAACCGACTGGACGATATCTTCCGCATCCACCCGGCTGGCAAATCGCTGGCTGATACGCTGTCGAGCCAATCCCACCAATTGGTCCACAAACTTATCGTAGAGTTCCTTGGCCGCTCCCTCGTCGCCGGCACGCCAGAGTTCGAGGTCAAAATTTTCCTCATTTTCTTTGGCCATCGGTCTTCTCCTGGATTTACGGGTGTGCCCTTTCACCAGAATATTATAGCGGGTCGCGTTTTAGAATTCAGTTATAAGCTTGCAAGGAAAGCCATTTTCTAATTGTAAGGGAGAGTTCGCTTTTGCCTTTTTGGATTTACAGGGAGCATGTGGCTTTAAGCGATCATATATCCCCGGGTTTCATTGATTAATTGCTGAAGCCATTTCATGTAGGGAGTCCCGCCCGTGCCGCGGGGGTCGTCCGCCCATTTATGGATGTATTCTTGGGCCCAGCCGAAGTGCACTTCCCGGAAGGTGGCGATGGCTTCCAGCACCTCATTAAAGTAGTGCTTGTCCGCCAATTCCCGCACCGGGGGCATTGCTTCCACTTCCTCGATGAGAGCCCGGTGTTCCGCCGGCATGAATCGCCGCATATCCGCCAGATGATTAGTCAACACCGACGGCTGATGCGGGATTTTCAAGAATGCGACCAGGGTAGGCAGAATGGAACTCTGCGCTCCGGTTTCCCCGCGATAATTCACGGGCTTTTCGGTCACTCCTTCGTAAACCACATTCTCAAAGAAGCGAATATATGGACGAAAGGTTCGGTAATACAAGCGCGGATCCATATGTTCCGGGATTCGCCGCAACACCTTAACCTGTTCCCAAACCGCTTGGGCAATTATTTGCAGAGACTCATTGAGAACCTCCGGGTTGTTCTGCCGAATCGCCGGTTGGGCCTGATGAATTGCCTGAAGAATTCGTGAGGCAATCGCTTCAATTTCTACATGAACGAGAATAAACCAGTGCTCGTCATAAAGATGGACAAAATTCTGAATCGTGTCGATATTCCCCAAGGAGATTAATTCCCTGGGCCGGAACCGTTTCCAATTGTATAAGGCATAGCCGTCATAGCTGAGTATTGGCGGTCGATTCAATAGCCGGCAAGCTTTGCAAAGGGGAACGGAAATATTTGCCGGCAGGAGTTTGGCTCGGTCCTGACCGACATGGTTGACATAAGCAGAGGCCAAAAAGC
>CAZPPD010000156.1:0-9564 GCA_964588185.1 uncultured Alcaligenaceae bacterium
AGTTCTTTCAAATTGGAAGCGTTTCCGATTTTCAATATTAATTCCCACAACTCATCCATGGACAATTGTTGCAAATGGTTCAGGTCTGCTTGGGAAATTTTCTCAAATTTGTTTTTTAGCATTCCGGTTACAATTTCAATGCGTTCTTCCCGCCGTCCTTCTTGAAGCCCTTCTTGCCGCCCTTCTTGCCGTCCTTCTTTAACGGCCTGCTCATAAATGCTTTCGTAAATTGTTTGGCTCATGTTTTTAGCACCCCTGTAAGGCTTTTTTCTTAATAGAGTTTCATATTCCTGTTTTTGCTGTTCATCCAGGGCTAAATACGCCTGAACACATTCGCCCAACAGAAATTTTTTCTGAGTGTTTAAGGGACTGCCGGCTATTCGCTGCAAAGCTTCCGCTCCAAGCCAAGCTACCTTCTCCTTGGGAATCTTCATCAGAGCTGATAAAGCAATTCCAAGCCAATTGTCTCCTTTTAGATATTGTACTCCATCCAATCCCGGCAGACCTACGTACAAAAATTGAAAACGGCTGACTTCCAAATTCCATGTGGTCTCAACATAAGTATCAACTCCAATACCATCAAGTCCTACCTTCAGAAACAAAGCTATCGGTAGTACCGGAAGCTTATATTTATCTCGGAGAAAATGATAATAATAGGAAAACCGCGTCTTTAAAAGTGTGGTTTGGTCCGGAGATTCAATTTCGATATGCACAAGTAACAAAGAGAATTCTTCTTCCCTCGATTGAGAAAAGTCAAAAGGGACTTTGGCGATCAAATCCACGTGATGGCGCTTTCCCTCCTGTGGGTCATAGAAAACTTCCGTGCCAAGCCACTCAATTGTGGACAGATCCATCCGAGCTGCCCAATCTTCGAAAAAGAGACTGAGGAAATCGCCAAAAAATTCCTGAATCAGAGTTTTGAATCGTTGGTCATGGTCCATGATAAAACTTTTGTCAGAATCAAGGTGATAGCAACAGCGTTGTCTGGGCAAATCCTATCAAGATAGAATTATGGGGGTAACAAAAACCTTGGAAAAGAAGGAAAACTAATGGCCACCATCTCCAATCAATCCGCCCGCCAACGCTGGGAAGCCGAACTCGCCAAAGCGGCTGTCCGCGAGCAACCACCCACCACGGTTAGCGGCATGCCGATTGAGGCCCTATACACTCCGGAAAGTCTCAACGGATTTGATCCGGACCAGGATCTTGGCTATCCCGGCCAATATCCATTCACACGCGGCGTCCATGCCTCTATGTATCGCAGCCGGCTTTGGACCATGCGGCAGTTTGCCGGCTTTGGGACCGCTCGGGAAACCAATGCTCGGTTTAAATTCCTGCTGGAAAAGGGGCAGACGGGTCTTAGCACCGCTTTTGATTTGCCTACCCTCATGGGGCTCGATAGCGATGATCTTCGATCTTTAGGAGAAGTCGGCCGGTTGGGTGTAGCTGTTGATTCTTTGGAAGACATGCTGGAATTATTTGAGGGCATAAATCTCAATGATGTTTCCGTCTCGATGACCATCAATGCCCCGGCGATCATTGTCATGGCCTATTTTCTGGCGACTGCCCGGCAACAGGGAGTAGCCTGGGAAAATCTGCGCGGGACCATCCAAAACGACATCCTCAAGGAATTTCACGCACAGAATGAGTTTGTCTTTCCTCCCGAGCCTCATGTTCGCTTGGTTTGCGACCTGATTGAATTCTGTACGGAACAGGTGCCGCAATGGAATACCGTCAGCATCAGCGGCTATCACATTCGCGAGGCGGGATCCACGGCAGCCCAAGAGTTGGCGTTCACCTTGGCGGATGGTTTCCACTATATCGAACAGTGTCTGAAACGAGGGATGCCCATCGATGACTTTGCTCCCCGCTTAAGCTTTTTCTTTAACTCGCACAATGACCTCTTCGAAGAAATCGGCAAGTATCGAGCAGCCCGAACCATTTGGGCGGACACCTTACGGCACAAATACGGAGCCCAAAAGGAATCTTCCTGGAAGCTACGCTTTCACGCTCAAACGGCTGGTTGTTCGCTGCAAGACAAACAGCCCCAGGTCAATTTAATCCGGGTGGCCTACCAGGCTCTGGCCGCTGTGCTGGGGGGGTGTCAATCCCTCCACACCAACAGTATGGATGAAACGCTGGCCCTGCCTTCCGAACACGCCGTGACCTTGGCCTTACGCACGCAACAGGTGCTTGCTCATGAAACGGGGGTAACCAATACAGTCGATCCCTTAGGCGGCAGTTACTTCGTCGAAAGTCTTACCAAACAGATGCGCGAGCAGGCACATGCTTACTTCGAGCGCATCGAGAACCTAGACGGTATGCTCAGTGCCATCGAAAAGGGCTTTTTCCGCCGGGAGATCGCCGAAGCCGCTTTTGCCTACCAACGCGAAGTCGATGCCAATCGCAAGGTAATCGTGGGAGTGAACGCTTTCACGGAAACAGATGAAAAGCCACTGGAAACTTTGCAGGTCGATGATACTGCGGAGAATGAACAAATTGCCCGTCTGAAAAAACTAAGACAAAGACGCGATCAGAATACTGTAGAAAAAACATTGACGCAGATTCGAAAAGTCGCGGACTCAAACGAAAACCTGATGCCGCTGCTCCTGGAAGCTGCCGATAACCGAATAACTGTCGGAGAGATCATGAATGCATTAGCCGATATTTTTGGCCGATACGATGGGGCTGCAAAGTGGTAGATTACCCTGGATTATTAAGACCGGCCATCAGTTCTGTTCTCCCCAAAGTCGAATGGTCCCTTCCAGTCTGGAAGAAATTGCCCACAATCCGGCCGGGGAATTTTCCACTCGGTAGATCGCATCTTTGTGGCCGGTGATTTCGCGAAGTTGTTTGCCGGAGTTTAGGTCCCATAAACGGATTGTCATGTCGTCGCTGGCAGAAAGAAAGCGGAGGCCTTCGGGAGAAAATGCCACTGAACCAACCATGCCTCTGTGTCCGAGGAATTGGCGGATCTCCTTTTTGGCTGCCAAATCCCATAGCCGGACCGTCCGGTCCTCCCCGCTGGAAAGCAGGTAATTTCCATCCGGGGAATAGGATAACCCCAAAACTTGTGCGGTATGGCCTTTCAGGACTGCTTCTTCCTTCCCGGAATCCACATTCCAAATCCGGATGGTATTGTCCGTGCTGCCGGTAGCTAAACGGGATCCCAGCGGTGAAAAAGTAATGCCGAAAACCGCTCCGGTGTGGCCTTTGAGCGTTTTAAGCAACTTTCCCGTGGAAGCCTTCCACAAATAAACGGTGTGGTCCTGCCCCGCGCCGGCAATAAGCTTGTTGTCCGGAGATATAGCTACCCCGTTTACAAAATCCTTGCTGTCTTTTAAGACCAGTTTTTCCTTTCCGGAAATCAGGTTCCATACGCGTGCGGTTCGATCCTCACTTCCGGAAACAGCGAAATTACCATCCGCAGAAATCGCCACGCTGAACACCGCCCCCAAGTGGCCTTTAAAAGTGCGGAGTTCCCGTCCGGAAAGCAGATCCCAAAGTTTTACGGTTTCATCGGCACTGCAAGACAATGCGGTTCGACCGTCCGGAGAAAACGTAACACACAATACCTCACCTTTGTGCCCGGTAATTTTCCGTATTTCTTGCTGGATATCCGCAGCCAAATAACTGGGCGGCAGAATATTTTTCAGTTCTTTTATTCGCACCAGGGCTATGCCTTTGGAAGCTCCTTCCGAACGGGAAGCAGCCCGTTGGTACCACTGGTAGGATCGGCGTTGCAGTAATGCCCGAACCTCTCCCTTCTTCGCCTTGGCGGCTTGATTCCAATCCTCTGCAACCTTCAGCATTTTCTTGGGCTCGGACGGATTATTCAGGTCTGCCTTTGCCAGCGGGCCAAACACGGGGTCTCCACTGCGGGAGAGATAAGGCAAGCCTTTTAGCCAGTGTGCACGTACGAAACACCAGTATTTTCCCAGTTCGAAATTAGCAGTCGGGTCATTGGGATTTTCTTTCAGTTTTTCTTCAAAAGGCCGCACGCGAATATCTTCTTCGTAAATGGATACCAATTTTTTATTGCGGAGTGCGGCTGTTTTAAGAAGCTCTTTTTCCTCTGCAAGGCGATACCCTTTTTCGGCTAACCGGCCCAACTTCAGAGCTAAAGAATGGATTTCTTTGAGGCTGCAATCTTCCGAAAGTTCGTAGGCAACATCAGCTAGGGATTTTGCTTTGGCTTTCGCCTGTACGGAATCCAAAGCGACGGTCAAGACATCCGCCCGCAGGTTTAATGCATCCACTTTGTGATACTTGGCCATCTCCTCGATTGCGGAAAAGGCCAATTCGCTATTGCCGGCCCGAGCCGCCAGATCTCGAGCCTCACGCAAGGCTACAAAACGAACATGGTCGAACTCTTTGATTTCTTTGCTCTGCGCTAAAAGTGTAGCAGCCAGCTTTTCGCCAACCTCGCTTTGTTTTTTGGCCGAGGAATATTCTTCCTGGAAAACACTGCGAATGAGGGATTCCGCTTCGGTGATCTTGGCTTTGGCAAAAGAAGGGGTTTTGGGTTTCTCTCCACAGGGTGAGAAAGAGCAGGAAATAATCAGAAAAATAATGGCCAGATTAGCAGCGGCGATTGGTTTCAGTTTCATTGCAGCCCATCATTTCGTTTTCGTTTTTGGAGTTGCTTGAGTTTTGTAATTTATTCGGCGGAAACCGGCTGCCTTGCCGGCGTCTTGGATATTGATGACGGTTTTCCAACTGACATTCCGGCAATCCAACAGCATTTCGGTTTTACTTTTATTTTTTTGCAACAACGGTTGAAGAATATTTTTCAGCTTTTCCTTGTCCAAATTCTTATCCTCGTCGAAAACGTCTACCGGATCTCCGGCGACAGTAATGGTAGGGACATTATTTTCTCCGCCGATGGCCGTGACCTCGACCATATATTTTTTCACCTGGCTCGGCATAATCTTGATTTTGCCGGTCTTGAGATCCGGGTCTAGTGGCGGCGGAATGAAAACCATCTTTTGCAGGGCAGAGGCATGAACCATGGTCAGGATAAAGAAGATCAACAGCACCAAGCAAACGTCGATTAGAGCATTCATGTCCAGCTTGGTTTCGTCCTCATGTTTCGTGGGGTAGAGCGGAGGCTCAACCTCCTGTGCGATTTCTTCCAGTTGGGGATGATTTTCAATGGGAACCCATTGGGATTCACCCGGCCCCAAGACTTCATCGGTGGTTTCCCAAATACCATCCTGCAATCCCCGCACAACCTGCGCCAGGCTTAGGCCTTTGCGGATTGTTGGTGATCCTTGATGGCGAACTTGCCAAGCCATTTGGCTTTCTCCCGGCTATTGCGGCTCACTTACTTCACCGAAAACCTTGATCTCAATCCGTTCTCCCGGACGGCGCCCTTCGTTTAACATTGCTTGCAAACGTTGCAGTTCCTTGGTGCCCTGGTCCCGGATTATTTCAAAGGGAAGTTTTTCGTGAGCCCGTATGCGGATATTTATTGCACCTCGATATGAATCCAGTTCCCTCTCCAGGTATTTGACGACCGGGGTCATGTCCTGAGCCCGAGGAATTTGCCCGTTTTTGTCTTTTGGCAAGATCTCCAACTCTTGCTTTCCCCTGCCCAGGGAAAACCAAGGCACCGGCCACCCATTCTCATCTTTGCGTTGATTTCCATTTTCATCCTTGATGTCTATTCCCACCCAAAACATCTCCTTGTCAATGGCCGCGAGTTGATATTTCGCTCCCGGGGTCTTGATAGGAGAGAGAATTCCCGATTTTACAGCGGCAGACATCAGGAAAAAGATGAGGAGAACCAAGGTGACGTCGATCAAGGGGATCATATCAACGTCTTCGTCCTCATCTCCATGCGAATGGGTAGGCAAGGCAAAACTCGCCGACACCGGTTCCAATGCCTCCGCGGAATCTTCGGTCCGCTCGGCTTCCTTTGTGGGGAAATAAGGCTGGAAGCGGGGGATTTCTTGCAGAGATTTCCAATTTTCGCTACCAGAAACCCGAACCTGATCCTCCGGGAGCAGCCGTCCTTGTTGGATCCAATCGGTAACGACGGAGTAAGGGACCTTGCGATAAACCGTGTCGTTTTCAACGATGAGGATGTCCAGAAAGATTTGCCTTTGTTCCGCCATTCTTATTACCTCGTCTGGCGTACTGCGGTAGATTCCTGAGTTTTGGCTCCGTCTGTGGGTTTAGAAGTGGGTTGCGTTTGTGAACCGGACTTGGCCGCTTGCAAAAGCACGATCAATTTTTGAGCGGCATATTTGCACTTCACTTCAAAGTTCGCGATCCAGGCTTTAAACAATACATGGGCGAATACCAAGGGAATGGCTGTTATTAAACCCAGCGCGGTTGCAAATAAGGCCAAGCCAATGGACCCGCTCTGGCTGGCGATCTCTCCCCCGGTCCGGCGAAGTTCTTCGATTTCCGAGAAGGTACCGATCATACTAACCACGGTGCCGAATAATCCGACCATGGTGGCAATTTTGGCGATGGCAAGAATGGATGGCAAAAGAAAGTTGAGTTGGGGCAGGATTTCCAACTCCAAAGCATTTGCCATTGCCCGCCGACTTGCCGCCAGTCCCTGACGCGAAGTCTCCAATCCGGGAACCAACAAGCGGCTGGGAATGAGGCCGGGTTGGGATTTGCAGTATTGAATCGCCGCATTCACATTTCCTTTTCCAAAGGCGTTTTGTAAACCCGGCAGAAACTGATTCATATTTGTTCTGGCATTAAAATTGAGCATGATTCGCCAGACGACCAGGGATACGGCAACCACTGACATGATCAACATGGGAATGGCAATCCACCAGTCGTTGGTAACAAAATGAACAAATTCTTTCATAGACAGGATACCTAAAAGGCGAAAAACTAATATGACTTGTTGCGTTTATTCTTTTTACCCCGTTTTTTTTCCCAACGCTAGGGTGTGTAAAAAAACTTGGAGCAATAAGTTTGCCTTCCGTTGGAAATTTGCCGAATTCATCGCATACAGTTGCCAGAAAAGCCTCGATACCTAAATTCCGGTAAAGGTTAAAGAAATTAGGATTAGGGGATTTTTGAAAATGAACTCAACTCTTGACAACCCTTTTCATCTAGCTTACTTTCCAATCTAATATCCATAGGTTCATTTAATTTTTTGGAACCCAATTCCAACCTCTACCTGGCCACTCCATGAAGGACAACCGAATACTCTTTATACTCTTGGGTGTTGTAGTTCTCCTAATGATTGTATTGCTGGTCTCTTACTTTTTTTCATCTGGTGAACCGACCTTTGAGGAATTGGCAGCAGTAGCCACTAACACCAAACTGGAGGATGATGTACGGGAGAAGGCGATGGTGGATTTAGCTGATAAAGGAGAAAAAGCCGCTCCTATACTCGAAAAAATATACAAGGATTCTTCTTCCTCTCCAAGGCTCCGGGCTGCGGCAATCCTTGGTTTGGGAGGCATCCGCAAATGGGAATCCATGCCGACTATTCTGGATGCGCTGGAGGATTCAAACGAATTAGTCCGGGGGCGAGCAGGAGCTGTGGCTTATAAATTTATTGGCCGTGACTACCCCTTTCACCCCGGTGCTCCAGCAAATCAGCGAAAGAAAATCATTCGCCAAATTCGACAATGTTATGAGGAGATGGATGAGGCAAAAAAGAAGAAGGAAAAATCCAAAAAATAATCATTTCATATCAAGGAGATCTAATGCGAGTTTTCAAACGCTCAGGCTTTACTCTGATTGAATTATTGGTAGTGATCGCCATTATCGCCGTTTTGATTGCTCTACTTTTGCCTGCTGTCCAACAGGTCCGGCTATCCGCTCTGGATACCCAATGCATGAACAATCTAAAAAACATTGGCTTGGCTTACTGGACCCGAGATGAAGCCACCCCAAAGAACCTTAATGTTGGCAAATGGATCAGCGAGCTTAGCGAGTATTGGGAAGGCAACAAGGGAATTACACGATGCCCCTTTGATGAGGAGGAGAATGACGAAGCCACGGTTGTTTCGGGCGATGCGGGGGCTCCGTTGCCTTTGAGTTTAAATGTCCATAAGTTTGATGGCACTACCTACCTGATTCCGTTTGATACCAGCCATCCAAGGGCTCAAATCAACGATGAAGACAGCAAACCCTATATTCCGGTTCCGGAACCAAATTACATCATCGAATTTGAGGACGCCACGGACGATGATTACAACGATTTGCGCGTATTAGTTGAGCCCCTTGGAAACAACGAGATTCGCGTAAGCCCTTGGAGCAAAAGTGCGGGTTACTCATTTGGCCTTATCGATCCCACCGGGGAAGAGATCTTTCCCTTCCATAATAGCTCGACCAAAGTGGTTATTTCCGGGGTTTTCAGTAGTTATGGAATGAATAACAAAGTCGGGCGCATGCAACCTCACGATGGAAGCCGCATATTGGCGTTGGATTATCACAAAACTATCGTGGATGTAGTAGGCCCGTCCGCTAAAGATACCGCAAACTGGACCGAATTGGTTGACCCACGCCACCGGGGCCGCGTTAATGTGTTGTTTTACGGCGGTCATGTAGAAGCCCGCTTAGTGGATTTAGTTGATCCGCGGGTTACCGAAATCCATGACGCGTTGTGGAAACCTTGGAAGTACTAATCTGCGATTTCTGAGCGGAAAAAAGAGAAAGCCCGGGATTACGATGATTCCGGGCTTATTTTACATTTCTCTGTTTAATATTCTTTAATATTCATACTTACTTTGATCCATCTTGTAGGCAACTTCTCGCTTCACTTTAAAAATGAGCGTCAAATACCAAATGTAGGAAATTAAGCCCAAAATAATCAGTACGCCCAGCACACTGAAAAAGATGTAAAGGGCAGTCAAGTCATTGCCTAAATTTCCGAATGGGTTAGCCCCGCCTTGAGGATTATTTTGGAACATTCCGGGCTGCCCGAATTGGTTCATGGGCAACTGATTTTGGAAGAGGATGGATACAACGATCAATCCACCTTGGGCAATGTAATTGACTACCAAAAAGTAGGCATAGAAAACGGCACTTTTGGCGACATCGGGTCTATCCAGGTAGTCTGAAACCGAGCGGAGGAAAAGTGCAAACAGGATTGCTCCCGCGGCAGAAATGACAACTGGAATGATATCCAAGATTTGGGTTATCAGACTTACATTTCCCGGCTGGGCCGCTTTGATTAAACCCAAGACAAAAGATAAAACAACAGCGGAGATTAGAAGCAACAAAGATCCCACAATATAGCCGTTTGCTCCGGACTCTTTCGGCACGGTGCAACACATACAAAAACCTACCAAGGCCATAATTCCCCCAACAGCCAAGCCGATAAATCCTATGCAGGCGAAACATCCCAAGCCAATCATGGCCGGTGCCATCTCTGGGTTGCCACCACCACCGCCACCCATGTTGCCGGCCAAGGCTAGGGCAATCATTATCCCGCCAACCGCCATTAAAACCGCAGCAGTGATCAAAACGACAATGTTCCCATTGAAGAGCAAATTCAACCCGGTGCGGACCCCCGACCAACGACTACAAAGGAAACATGACCGGTAAAAGCAATAAACATCCGAATAGGGAGAGGCCGAC
>CAZPPD010000157.1:0-9490 GCA_964588185.1 uncultured Alcaligenaceae bacterium
CGTCCTACTTCAAACTGGCCAGTGTTCATGGTGGGTGTGCCACCAAGGGCAGCAATATTCAAGGTGCCATCGGAATTAGGGTGGGCTCCCACACCGGTATCCGGATTGCCACCGACATAGATGGTACCTCCAATGGAAAAAATGCCGCTTTCGTAGTTGAACTCGGCCACATTGTTCTCGCCGATGATCAAGTGCTGGCCAATATCCAGACTCCCGGATCCGGCATCCAAATTGTAAGTTGCCATCGACCCGGCGGCAGCATTCGTCGCCATCTGAATGTCTCTTTCCACAAATACGTCACCGCCATTGTGGTTAAAGATCGCTCCGTTGGTGCCGCCATTCATGTTGAGGTCGGAGTTAGAGCCATTGCCATCCCCGACATTTAAAGTCCCGCTGTTGATGGTTACTGTGCCTTGGCCGCTACCGCCGGTTTGAGCGAGCACGAGATTGTTGGTGTTTTGGTTAAAAAGCCCACCGTTGATAATCAAGGTACCAGTGCCACCTCGGCCGACCTCAGTGTTGCCCCCATTGACATCGACTTGACCATTGGGTCCAACGGTTACAGATCCTTGAGTGTTACTGTCATTCGTTCCGTCCCCGGCGATATATAAACCACCTGCATTGATATCCAATAAACCATTAATGACATTGATGTGACCTTGGGCATTGTTATTCACGCCCAGATCGACACGGCCGGAAGTAGTTTGCAAGGTGCTGCCGCCATCAATGTTTATTTGACCGTTGGCATTGTCTTCCTCGCCTACGTCCAAGTCTCCATTCTGTGTCAGCATACTGCCGCCAAGTAAGGAGATAGTCCCGGCAGAGTTATTCTGATCGGCAACATCGGTTTCCCCGTTAACCTGTAGTGTAGCAGCATTGTCCAAGGTCAGGATACTTCCTGCAGCACCAGTATTATCGCTAACAGTCATATTTGCTGCGACATTCCCTGGACTATTGATGCCAAGAGTACCAATTGCCGTGTTACCAACAAGAAGAGTTCCGGTTGTTTCCAGTGTTTGTCCGGGATTCACAATGTGGGAACCGGTTTCGTCATCTCCGGTGCGGAAGCTTTGGATCAAGATATTGCCGCCGACCGTGAGAGCATTTGGATCGTCCACATAAAGATGTCCACGAACGCCGGAAGCATGTTGAATATTGCCGGTAACATTCAATGTGCCTCCGTTTAGATCGTAGGTGCTGGTATCTTGATTGGTTGCCGTTGCCCCACCATAAAGGAGATTGTTTCCAACCACTACCGCCCCACCGGTCTGAGTGAGATTGCCCCGATCCGCATTTCCACCCGGACCACCCAGGCTTAGGTTATTGTTCACGGTGAGGGTACCACCGGTCCGGGTGTAGGTCACAATGTTTCCAATGGTGAAATCATCAACGGTGATGTCGGTACTTCCCGTTCCCAAGGTGCCGCCATCGAGGTTAATGGTGTTATTACCACCGATTTCAGTGATTGCCCCAATATTGGAGATTGCGCCGCCGCTCATGTTTAACACATTGTTGCCAGCGACCCAGACGATGTTGTTTCCACCCAGATTGAGAGTGTCGCCACCGCCGACATTGATGGCATCCGAATTAGAGAAAGACAGGTTACCTCCAAGAGTCTGAGCCCCACTTACTTCGACAGTATTGTTGCCACCACTGCCGTCAATTGTTACAGCGCCCAGAACAGTTCCTAGTGAACCAAGGTTAAGGGTGTCGGCGTCCCCGGACCCCGTAAATAGTAGGTCATGTGGTGCAAAACCATTTCCTAGAGATCCGGACGGCACACTTCTCAGAAGGCTGCTGTTGACAGTGATATCCAAGTTGCCGCCGTTCAGAGTAATGTCAATAATATCTGGGCCCGCATCATTACCTGGATTTGCACCAAAGGATCCCGGAGGGAAATCCAAGTTCATATCAACCTCGATTCCGTTAATACCCTGGACATCGATAGTTACCGTTGCCATAGCCATACCACCATCACCATCATCGACTGTGTAAGTGAAGGTGTCCTGGACGGTTTCGCCATCGACCAAGGTTTGCAAGAACGCCGAGGTTTGCGGATCGTAGGTAAAGCTGCCGTCCGCTAGCATGGTCACGGTGGCTCCCAGGTCACTTAGGCCGGTCAATACCCCTAAACCCTGGATCTCAATCACATTTAAGGTGTCATTTCCGGGATCTGTATCATTGCCCAATACACCGTCTGGTGTTCCGCCGGCATTGATGGTCAGCAAGTTGTCTTCATCCGAACCATCAGCGCCGAGATAATCATCGTCGTTAGCCGTAGGCGGCGTGTTGGTGATGGTTACATCGACGTTCCGGACTTCAATGCTGCCGTTTCCATCATTTAAGGTGATGGTCACCGTGTAGGTGTCATCGGCGTCATCGTCCGTGTAGGTATGGCTTGCATCCAGACTGAATTCATTTGCCGTCGACGGTGTTGCATTACCAGCATTTTGCTGGCCGGCAACATCGAGATTCAGAGTTAGGTTGGGGTTAGGACCTCCGTCGCGGGAAATTACATCATTGCCGGAGCCATCGCCCCAGATGACAGTAATGGACCAGTTTGCCGTGGCAGAAGCGGTAAAGTCGGTCAGGTCAAGGTCCGTGAAGGAAATCAGGTCGGTAATTGTTAGAGTATCATTTTCCGTAGCGCTTGGTTGCGGGGTTACGGTAACAATGTTGCTGATCGAATCGTTCTGTCCGTTGACCTGGATGGAAACGTTAGCTGTATCGGTTCCACCAAACATATCTTGAACGGTGTAGTCGAAGGTATCATTTACCGATTCACCTGCTGCAAGGAACTCAAATTGGCTGTTGGGATCGTAGCTGAAAGACCCATCGGAGTTGAGAATTACATTCCCGCTGTCTGGCGTGGTGATCAACTTTGGAGGCGACTCATATCGAACATCAATATTGTCAAGGTCTACGCCAACATTGAGTCCACCCGTTCGGCCTCGGAACATGACTCGGGACTCGTAGGGATTCAAACCAGCAATGAACACACTCGAGTGGACCACGTTAGCTTGGCCGGCGAGCCCGAAGACATCCGGAATAAGCGTGACCGTCACTTCGGCTCCCCCGGCAACAGGTACAACTTCGATTTTGGCATGATGGAAAATACCGTTGTCCAGAACGATGGGGTTGGCATTGGTATCTTGAATTACGATTCCATCCCAGTGAAGGGAAACGTGATTCTGGGATGCAGCCGGGTGAAGATCGAATCCTACGCCGAAGGTGTCAGCGACATTAGGTTCTTCTGCCGTGAAAGCCGGCCCATTTCCGGAAGATCCAAAATCTGCGGTCGGTATCAGCAAGAAGGAGAACCCGTCCGCTGCAGCACCTACAGAAGTTGCCCGAAAATCAAATTCCGCTACTACGGAATCAAATGGTCCGGTGTGGGTTTGATCAAAGGCAATGGCATTATTCTGATTGTTAATACCATCGGTGGTTAGCCGCAAAAAGCTTCCATCCGGTCCACCTGCGGTAACAACTGGTCCGGGTCCCCCACCGCTTTGTTCCGGCGTGGAGGGAGTCCCGCCACCGTCAAAAGTTTGTTGCGTTTCCGATCCTGGCATGGTATCGACCGTCAAAACATCATTGACGTCGGCATCCGTATCGTTGGCCAGAACTCCTTGGCCTGCTGTTAGATTGAGCGTTCCGTTCTCGTTTACTTGATAAAGACCCGGAACTGGTGGAGTTGGATCATCATTGGCAACGGGATCATTGTTTTCACCATTGACCTGAATGGTTACTGTTGCCGGAGTGCTCTCCGCCCCACGCATATCGGTAGCCGTGTAGGTAAAGGTTACGGTATCGATCTCACCCAAGGCGAGCCCATCAAAATCCCCTTTGGTATCAAACGAATAGGTCCCATCATTGTTATTTACCAACATGCCGGCTGAAGGGAATGAGGCAATAGTGTAGGCAAGGGAACCCTGATCGTCTTCCACATCAATGTCATCCCCGCCAAAAAGTTCTCCGGTTAAAGATCCAGACTCAGGAATTATAAATTGGTGGTCGGCAACGGATGGGACATCGTTCACTCCCACTAGAGAAATGGTAACATCTGCGGTGTCGATTTCCGTACCGTCAGTTATGGTGTAAGAGAAGGTGTCGGTAGCCGGCTCACCTTGGTTAAGTGCCTCGAATTGGCCTGACGGATTATAGGTGAAGGAGCCGTCCGAGTTAATGGCTACCTGGGCGAAGTTATCGGAAAAGACCGAGGTAGAACCCGTTCCGAAAGAAACATTAATATTGTCGAGGTCTCCATCGAAGAAACGCCCACCGGTTCGAGCACGGAACATTACACGAGATTCGTAAGGATTCAGACCGGCTACAAAAACATTGTTATGGACAATCACATCTGCCCCACCACCTCCATGAACATCCGGGGACAGGGTGACCGTAACATTTGACCCACCACCTACTGGAGTTACCTCGATTGTGGCGTGATGGAATACTCCGGCGTCTAGGTCCACTGGGTTGGCGTTCGTGTTTGCGATCGCTCCTCCATTCCAATGAATGGACACATGGTTTTCCCCGCCATCGGCAGGATGAAGATCAAATCCCACTCCGAAGGCACCGGGAACATTGGGTTCTTCTGCAGTAAATTCCGGCCCGTTACCGGAAAAACCAAAATCCGCAGTTGGAATCAGGAGGAACGAGAACCCGTCCGCAGCAAAGCCTGCCGCAGCCGCCCGGAAGTCAAATTCCGCCTGGATAGTTTGGAAAGGTCCAAAATGAGTTTGATCGAAGACGATCGCATTATTTTTATTGTTAGGCGTACCGTCGGTGATCAAGCGCAGGAAATCTCCTGTAGGACCACCAGCCATTTCTGCTGCAGGCGGATTAGCTCCATTTTGCTGCAAAGTAAAACTGGTTCCGGATGTATCGAAGTCTTGGATGGTATTGGTGCTTGGGGTGACTACCGAAAGGGGGTCCATGTCTTCATCGATGTCATTGGCAAGCAGGTCATCGGGACCAACAGGAACGGTTATCGGATCGTCTTCAGTTGTGGTGTAGGGTAGGATTGGAATGCCGCCATCGGGATCATCGACGGCTATAGGAGCCCTGTTAACAGTAATCAGGGCGACATCATTGCCAGCGCCTTCTGTCCCGGTTGCCTCGTCGAAGTCGTAGGTTACCTGGAAGGCATTGAATCCGACCACGAGGATATCATCATCCATCGGAGCGTTGCTAAATGTACTTGCAACCGGATTCGCTCCGTCATTCTTGATGATAACAAAGGTATCTCCCGGGGCTGGATCGAAACCGGAATTGTCGGTATTAATCAGGACGTCGAGGTTAGCATTTGTGACGTCGACTATCCCGTTCACCACCATTTGGTCGTGACCACTTCCTGGAGTCGTGCCGTTCAGTTCAACGGATAAGTTCGAGCCGGGCATTAAGGTAAAGTTTGCACCTGCATTCAAGATTCCCGGGCTGGTCCCTGGAGCTGTCGTACCATCCATTAGGGTAGTGATGTCGCCGGATATTGTTCCCGTGCCACCTAAAATTCCGCCATCCAAAACCTCGACCGGCCCAGTGCCGGTTCCTGAACCGGCAATATTATTAACCAGCAGAGTCCCTTCCATTACCGAGGTTCCGTCCTCATAAAGGTTGGCGGCAGTCAGCGTGAGAGTGCCGTCACCCATCTTCATCACGTTGTTGTCGGGGACAAAGGTTGCCGGTTGGAAAAATGTGCCTGACAAGGGCCGAATATAAACTTCCGAGTAAGGAATTGCGTGGTTTTCGTTTCCAGCTTCCCACAAGAACGAAGTTGGCGAATTGGAGCCATTGCTAACGGAACTTCCATAGCTGAAACCTCGTTGGCTGTTGTGACTACTCCAGGGCCAAGTGAAGACGCGGTCGGCGTCGTTTCCAGCAGGTTGATAATCCCGAGTGTTACCACCGGTGTTAGTTCCCACAGAAGCACCGGCAAGACCTGCTGGGGCATTCACGCGTTCCAAGGTTATGCCGTATTGGCTGTCATCAAAGTCCCAAGTCCAATTGTTGCCGTTGCCGGTAAAGTCGCGCCAGCGAAGTTCCTGGTAATCGGTACCATTCGGGTCTGCCGCGCGACGGATTCGGACTTCGATTCCAGTCATGTCGATGCCGACGGAAGTCAATAGGTCATTGATGATGGTTTCACTATAGTAGGCAGGTGAGAATGCTGCAGGAGTGCCGATATCTTTGCTAACGTCGTCGACGTTTCCTTGCCCGCCAACGTCAAACTGCCAGCCTTCACGGCCTCGGCCAACAAGAAACCAGCTATTGGTTCCATCGTTATCAATCAGGGCGTCAAAGGTTTCTCCGCCACCATTGTAAGTGAAAATTCCGGATTGTCCGGTAAAGGGCGGCCGGTTATGAGTCGCACTAATGATTCCGTCAATAATCACATCTCCCGCACCATCCACGGTGAGCTTGGAAAACCGCAGGTCAATGTCACTGGCAACAGTTAGAACAGATCCCGGCTCAAGGGACTCGATGGTCACCTCGCCGCCGGATTGTTTGTCTTCGACGGTGATGTTTGTGGAAATAGTGTTATCGCCGGCAACATTGATGAGGCTGCCGTTTCCAATGGAAATGTCGTCTAAAGCGGCTGTCAAGTTGCCAAAGTTGGCCAGTCCCAATCCGGCATTATCGTCGATGCTTATTCCCCCACCCGGAGCGCCTAGAGAAGCGGTACCGGCATTGGTTCCATCAGCTACCAAGGTGCCAGCTTTGATGGAGATCGATGAAACGAGTCCGGAATTGTCACCAAGCAGGGTAACTGTGCCTGCACCATCCTTTGTAACTGTGTTGTCGGCATTAAACGTTGTTGTGTAGGTGGCATTGATCATATTTCCCGGATCAAAGCGCTGAAAGCCATTCCCATCGCCTAAATTAAACTCCGGTTGCAGGCGTGACCCACCACCACCTTCCCGCATGGACAAGGCGACTGAGTAGGTCAACCCCTCCGTCAAGGATTGTGAGGTACTTGGACTGCCACCACTACCGTTCGTTCCGAAGAGAGCCTCCGAGCCGGAGAAGGCACCATCGCGATCCAGATCCACCCAAATAGTTGCGGCATCGTCATTGCTGGTTAATTGGAAGTTGACATTAAAGTTTTCTCCCGGATTTCCATCTCCATCGTCGATCGTGAAATCGCCGATAAAAGTCTGTGCCCAGTTGTTGGGATCGGATGGATTGCCGGAATTTCCTACTCCCAGCAAGCTGTCGCCCCAAAATTGCAGGGAATTCACTTCTTGAGCGAAGAAAACCTCGTCCGAAGTAAACATGGAGGCAATTTGGCTGCTATCGTCTGGTAGGTCAATGTCGTTGCCGGTGAACAGGAAGCCTTGGACTATGTCAAGGGTTTGCGATCCCGTGTTTTCCGTAATGTCGGCGTTTAGGTTGAGATCGCCATCTCCGCCAAGATTTAATCCGGCATTTTGGAGGTCCAGGGTAGTCGCGGAACTACCATCTAAGGAATTGATAGAAAGCGTCCCCGATTCCGAACCGATACCTGTGGTTCCCTCGAAGAAAGGATCGACGGCAATGTTGCCTACGTTAAACGTGTTATTGCCGTCAACATTGCTAATCGCTCCGTTAAACCCTGCTCCTCCTTCACCCGCTAAGGATACAGCATCATGATCCACGGTTATCCCGCCAGTGAATCCCAAAGTACCGCCGTCAATGTTGACTTCCGTATCATTGAAGCTGAGGGCGTCACTATTTCCGGCCACGACCGCACCACCTTCGATGATCAGGTCGCCATCGTAGCTGTTTGCTCCCAACAAGGTCACTACGCTTTCGCCGGTTTTTACCACATCATTGTCAGGGAAGATCGGGGCAAAGGCACTCCAAAGACCTGCTTGGGAAGGATCTGCCGGATTGATGACAACCTGGCTGCCCATGGACGGACTCTTAAAACTATACTCGATCCGCGAGCCACCACCGCCTTCCAGATGGGTGAAGGCAACCATGTATCTTCCGGTTCCCAGGGGATTCGTTAAATTGACGGTTTTTGTGCCATTGTCATTCCAAGCCAACAACTCCCCATTATTGGAACCGAGATTACCGTTAGTTGATTCAAAAACACCATCTTGATCGATGTCCACCCAAAGTGTGCCCCAATCATCTCGATCCGAATTCCGGAATTCCCAATTTCCAGTCTCGGTTGTGTTCAGGAAGCCAATAAAAAGATTCTTGTAATTGTCATTTTGATCGATTGCTCCGGTGTTAACAAAATCGGCATCTGAGTCAAAGTTCAGACCATTTCCTTGGGGCCCACTGGTTAGGATGCTTTGGCCTGTGAAATCAAAATAGGTTGTTGGAGAGCCATTGTTTAGCATTCCGCCATTGAGGTGGAGATTCAAACTATCGCGGTCATCCCCCGTTCGATCAAAACCAAAGTGATTCAGAAGGTTGTCCGACTGGGGAATATTGCCGTTCCCGAATCCTTGTTGGACCATTATTTCCCCGCCGCTTCCCTGGAAGAGGAGGTCGGAAAATGTGACGAGGTTGATGGCACTCTGGACATCAAAAGTCCCACTATCCGAGCTGAGGATCAAATCTCCCATAGGAGAGAGTGGGAAAGAAATTGTGGTGTTGCCACTGACATTGTTGAAACCGCCATCATCAATGGTCAACCCACCGGTAGGAGCATACGCGGAGTTGAGATCCTTAAAACCTAACAAGCCCCCGCCGCTAAGGTTCAAGTCATTGCCGGGATCGGAGCCGAGACCGTTGGCTCCGGTGATTACAAGTTGTCCTCCGGTGATGGTGGTGTCGCCGACGAAATTGTTTACAGGATTTTCGAAGACAACATCCCCACCCAATGTCTTCAAAAGATTTCCGGTCCCTGTCACTAAGCCAGTGATCGTAAGAGAATCGACATCCGAGCGTATTTGGGTGTCCCCAGTAAAGGTAACGGAGCCTTGAATAACATTGTTTGCATTAAGGTTCCACAGAGCACCTTCGTTGTTATTTCGGCCATTGCCTTCAATTACAAAGTTTTCGACATGAGTGTCGTCTCCATCCTCGAACAAGACGGTTCCTTGATCGCGAATGATGGTTTCGCCAACAGAACTTCCCAAGGAGTTGTCGTGACGAACTCGCAGGCGAGTGTTGTCCTCGACCATAGTGGTTCCATCATAGGTGTTGACGGCATTGTTGAGGAAGAAAACTTCGCTGCCGCCGGTAATGCGGACCCCGCCGGTACCGGTTATCGGCTGGTCTCGCAACTGGATGTTGCCGCCAATTGAATTGAACTCAAATTCGTTTCCGTTAGTAGCAACCCCACCGGAAACAAAGAAAGTGTTGCCGGAGTTGCTCAGCGTCGCATCCCTTGCAAGATTGATCTCTGTTCGGATGTCTTTATTACCGCCGCCGTTTCCGTTTATTGCTCCCGGAGAACTACTGTTGCCTTGACTGGAGAGGGTAAACTTTTCGTTGTTGAAAGTCAGATTTCCGGTAATTCGCAATGAGCCGGAATCTTGAATAAAGGTCC
>CAZPPD010000158.1:0-9468 GCA_964588185.1 uncultured Alcaligenaceae bacterium
ATCAGTTGGACCAATTGGCAAACCCAACGTAAATTTGGGGCCCACCAAATTCCCGGTTGATTCGCCCCATCGGTTGTGGGTTTGCGAACGCGGTAAGCATTCCCTCCTCCTGGTAAGGAGTTGCCGCAGTTCCTTGGACCCAGCGGACAATATCAATTCTTCGGGGATCCATGAAAACCTTGCGGACATTTAAGCCGCGCTTGTTGTTTTCTCCACGCCAAAAGGGAATTAGCCGCTTTCCTTGTACAACCAATTCGGCTTCTTTGATAGTTGCTAGCCACGTGTCAATCATTTCCTGCCGTACGGGAATCTGGAGAACCCCTTTTTGCTTGGGGTTAGGAATCCATTCGTGGTCATCGTCTGTTTCTGCTGCATAATGTTTCCACATTTCCTTAGCGTGCCCAATCATGTCTTCGATATGATGCAAAGCCGACCGCATTCGGTCAGGGTCTTCTATCTCAAACCGCAAGGACAAATGAAACCCGGTGACAATGTCGGCAACCGTCCCAAATTCTCTTGGCCCAAACCGAATCACTTCGTCGAAGGCTTTGCGGTTCTCAAGCAAAAACTTGTGGGGAGTATCAACTTTGTCGAAAACCAAGTGAGCAGTACTGTCAAATAGTTCCTTGCCATCCAAGGCAAGTAATAAATCAGTCCAAGCGGCTAAAAAATGACAATAGCCCCGCAGCCAATGCACATCTCCACCATCAAATTTAATCAGAAAACCTTCGATCTTATCTCGGGGCGCTTGCATACCGACCAAGCTCATCACCAACGGAGCGTTCATCGCTGGGGAAGGCGGCCAAAACTTCACTTTGATTAAACCCGGGCGGATTGCCAACTTTACTTTGGAGGTGTCGACCTTTGCTAGAGTGGCTTCTACCTTTGCCAAGTCCTCGGCTACTGTCTTCCAAATCTTTTGGGCATCCTTGTAGGAAATTGTTTTCGGATTGCGATTCTGGGGAAGCAGCTTGCGTAACTGCCTACGGAGAGTCAACGAAGTATCCTCGGTTCGGAGTCCGTAATCATACAAACTGGTTCCAAAATGCTCAAAAGTCATAAAGAACTGTACGACTCCCAAACCTAAACGCGCTTCATCATCTTTCGGTTCCTTCTTCAAATGTGCCATCAGGGCTGCTTCGCCTTCTTGCAGCTTTCCTTGGTATAGGTATTTCTCAGCCAAGGAATCTGCGTTTACAGTTCCCCCAATTATAATCAGTCCGAGCAGCGAAAAATAAAATCGCATGGGATCTCCTCTAGGAACAGCGGAATAAGTACGTTTGATTTCAATCTAACTATCAATTGACGATATCTAACGGGAATTACCACTCTCTTCCAAACCCTTTGTAGTTAGTTAGTTCCATGGTATTAAAGCGAGAGGTTCTTTACTCAAATGTAAGCGGTTTCTTCGGTTTTCATCATTATTTCAAAATCTACCAATCAATTTTTCGCTATCCCAGCAAGAAGTGCTTACTATTTGGCCAGGAGTTTTTTGGCACCGAGAAAAGCTTGCAACCCCGATGATTTATATCCACGGATAATGGGAAGGTTGTTCTTGGGCAACCACTGGGCGTGCTCGGCTTTGACCTTTGCATATTTCGCCATACTCGCAAGGTTGTTCCATTCGTGCGGATCGCGACGATGATCGTAAAGTTCCTCCGATCCATCCGCATACCGGATGTACCGCCAATCGGTGGAGCGCACGGCGTGATTGCCTGGTCCGAATGTCGTAATGGCGGGGTATTTCCACTGTGCTTTGGGGTTCGCAAGAAGCGGACTGAGACTGTGGCCCTCGTGTTCCTGGACAGCAGGGAAACCACAACGATCAAGGAGCGTGGGGTAAATGTCAATTAGCCCGACCGGTCGGTGACAGACCTGCTTTGCTTTGATCTTCGGTCCCGCCACGATCAAGGGCACTCGGGTGGAATCCTCCCAGAGCGAACGTTTCGCCCAGCGTCCTTTTTCACCAAGGTGCCAACCATGGTCGGAGAAGAGAATTACTATCGTATTGTCGCCAAAGGGACTGTTCTCCAACGCAGCAAGCACGCGGCCAACACAGTGATCCACAAACGTGCACGAAGCCAGATAGGATTGTACTGCGTGTTTCCATTGCTTGTTTTTGAGGAACCATTCATGTCGCGGTGCCGGATGACCGATGGTCAGAGCCTTCGCGTATGTCGACAGATCTTCGCGATCGTTCTTGAGTACCTTCGGCAGGACGACTTTTTCGAGTGGATGCTGATCAAACCACTTCTGAGGCACATAAAGGGGTACGTGAGGGCGCCAAAAACCAACCGCAAGGAAAAATGGCTTCTTGTGCTTCTCTTTCAATTTATTGATGGCCCAATTGGCCACTTTGGTATCAGGCATCTGCTCATCAGATTTTGGATACACACCCCAATCCCAAAGCGGATGGCCGACGCGGTGACTAATTCGCTTTTTCGGACGCGGCCCGAATCCACCCATCGAACCGCCGTAGACTTGGAAATGGCTGCGATCCCCTCCGCCGTAGATTTTCCCAACCCCCAAAGTACGGTACCCGAGTTGCGCAAAGTGGTCGACCAGTGTTATTTTACCGCGTGTCTCATTCGAGCCATTTAAGTGTGGTTGCAGGAAATACAGCCCCGTTGATGAGGGTAGTTTGCTGGTTACCAGGCTTGCGCGGGATGGAGTGCACACGGGAGCTTGACAATGTGCGTTCGCGAACAAAGTGCCGCGGCGGGCCAGCCGATCGATGTTTGGGGTTTTGGCCTGCGGATGCCCTCCCAGACATCCAGTCCAATCATTGAGATCGTCAATAGAGATCAGCAGGATGTTTGGCCTTGGTGATTGTTTTGCACCAGCTACTGCCGGGGAGGCCCATAAGCAAAGAAACGCAGGAACCAAAAAAACCCAACTGATTCGCAACATGATAGTTTGCCTTTTTGTCATTGATTACAAGTATTTGACCAGAATCGAAAGCCAGTTTTGAAGGAACAATTCACATTGCCCTTCTCTCGTTTCCAAGAAAGTAACAGTTCTTGCGCTGAGTTACACGGATAAAATTTCCAGGCCAAATTCCACAATTGTAACTCATAAGTTTCAGACCTCAGAAAAGTGACAACGCAGATGATATCACATCCGGTTGTCTTTAGATGGTGCGCCAAAAATATTCCAAACATGATGTCGGAGGCATTGCTTCCACTTTTCACCTGCCTACCCTATTCCCCCTAAAAGCAACAATAATTGTGGACAGTTGTATTATTTTCCAGGTACCATCAATCCATCTCCCTCCGCATACCATCCAGGAAAGGAACAAGCATGCTCCTCAAAACAAACCTTCTATTGTCTTTTTCTTTGTTGCTTCTTTTTCCGCCTTCTCCAGGTGCTGCCCAGGAGCCCAATCTCGGTCAAATGCATTTTACGTTGCGTTCAGTCAAGGACGGTAAATGGTCAGACCCAAACACATGGAAACCGAAACGCGTTCCTGGTAAGGGAGATCGCGTTCTTATTGCGCGGGGTACGCGAGTAACTTTGGATACTGTTGCGAAACAGCCCATCCGATTGGTTCAGGTGGTTGGAACACTGAGTTTTTCTCGCGGCTGCAACACGGAACTGAACGTTGGCATTCTCAAAGTACAAAACAGCGACGTATGTTCGGAAAGCGGGTTCGCGTGCACTTTCCATAACGCCGGCAAGCCCGGTGGGCCAATGCCGACGCTTGAGATTGGTACATCCGAAAGACCAATCCCCGCGAAATACACGGCTCGCATTCGTTTACACTTTTTCCCTGGTATGAACAAGGACGATGCACCGGCAATCGCCTGTTGCTCTGCGCGTATGGAGATTCATGGGGCGCCAATGAATCGCACTTGGGTCGAACTTGGAGCCGATGTGAAAGCCGGCGGATCAACAGTAATCCTTTCCGAACCTGTCACCGGCTGGAAGAAAGGGGATGAGATCATTGTCACTGGTTCGAAACGTATTACGGAATTCGGGGGTTTTAGGAATGCCGAGCGGACAGCCACGGAAAAACGAATCATTGCGAACATCAAAGGACGGTCTCTTACGGTCGATAGGCCTTTCGAGAACGACCACTCCGGAACCGGTAAGTTCACCAGCGAAGTCGCCAACTTGTCGCGAAATGTGATCATTGAAAGCGCCGACCCAAAAGGCATGCGGGGCCATACGGTTTATCACCGCCACAGCCAAGGAGGCATCAGCTATGCCCGGTTTGCCCATCTCGGCAAGGAAGGGGTACTCGGGCGCTACCCCATTCACTACCACTTGGTCGGCGATACCATGCGAGGCAGCAATGTATTGGGAGTTGCCATCGTGGATTCACATAATCGCTGGGTAACCATTCATGGAACCCAATTCGTATTGGTGCGAGATTGTGTCGGCTACAAAAGCGTTGGCCACGGTTTCTTTCTGGAAGACGGCACAGAAGTCTACAATGTGCTCGACCGCAATCTTGGTGTGCACGCGTTTGAGGGACGGCGGCTTCCCAAACAAGTGCTGCCTTTCGACCCCAACGACGGAGCAGCGTTCTGGTGGGCAAATGGCCGCAACACCATCGTGCGCAATGTAAGCTGTGAAAACGACGAGTACGGCTATCGCTATGACAGCCAGCTCCGCAGCAATTTCGACAGTCATCTGCCAATCCTGATGCCCAACGGAAAGCGGGAGATCGTGGACATCCGCAAGCTGCCAATCTTCCGATTCGAAGATAACGAAGCCCACACCGAAGGACTCTATGGAATGGTGTTCGCCGGCACGGACGGAGCTGGTCCGGATACGAAGCACCCACATATGCTCAAGAATCTACAAATATGGGAGTTTCATTATGGCTTGCGGGCACAACTTCCAACTATGCTGGTCGACACCGCCATAATGAAACGCGGAGCTTATGGGGTTTATCGGCCCTGGTTCGAAAACCACGTTTATCGCAAATTGCATATGATCGATGTGAATACTGAGCCCTTTAATCGGGGCCTTGACGACCGAAGCCTGCAGCACGGCAAGATTGCGATTGACGGGCTGACTTTCGAGAACATTCGTTACGGTGGTGTTCCGCTCATTCAAATCAGTGCCAACAATCCCAACGGCAATGCAGAGTCGCATTTCCGAAGAGTCAAGGTTATCCGAACCAGCAAGCGGAGACAGCGAGCCCTCGTGAATCTTGGTGGTGGCCCTCGATTGACCCCAAAGACTCCCAAAGGTGTCCCGGTTTATATTCACGACTGGTATGGCAAGGGAGTGCATGCCAAAGTCGTCAGCTCCCGGGCGAAAGACCTGCTCAATGACGGGAACCAGTATGGCAAAGACGAACCGTTGACGGGAAATGAATCGATGGTTGCCAAGGTAAAGGGCATCGCGTTTCCAAAGCTCCTGAATCCTGTAGATGATTTGCCCCCCGCAACAATGATTACTGGCGTGCATCGCGACAATGAGACCGTGTTCGTGAAAGGGGTGACTCACGATAATGGAGAAATCGCAACCATTCGGGTGAATGGTGAAAATGCCCGTGTTGTATCTTCCGCGGCAGGAGTCGTTGATTGGGAAGTCAAACTCCCAATGCCGAAGAATCGACTGATTCGCGCACTCGCAACAGACCGCGCGGGAAACAGGGAGCAAATGATTCATGAACTGCGAATCGAAGCCGAGTGACTACTCATGCCATGAAACCAAAAGCTGCTTTCTCAATAAGGCGAGAAGGATGATACCTGGGCGGTCGTGTGGCACGCCCTGAGTCCTCGAAGGGCGTGAGGAACCTTCAAAAACCACTGGAAATGACCAATTGGGAAGAGTGGCAAGATCGAAATGAACAGTCGTGTTTGCATATGAGTCAAGTTTGGCCAAGCACGCCCTTCGAGGACTCAGGGCGTGCCACACGACGACTCCATGGATGCGAATGTTGATCTTGGCACGCTTAGCACGCGTTCCACACGACCGCAATGGCTGGCCAGGAGACCCGGCCTACCAACTCTTAGTGCCATCTTGTGGTTGTTTTCTTGGACTGAGTCCAGAATTCGATGGAGCTTTTGCCGGTGATGTCGCCGACTCCAAAGCGGGAGTCGTTCCAGCCGCCGAAGCCAAATGGTTCCAAAGGTACCGGGACTCCGATGTTGACGCCGATCATGCCGGAGCTGGCGCGTTCGGCGATGTGGCGGGCTTTGCCTCCATCGGTGGTGTAGACAGCGGCTGCATTTCCATAAGGAGAGGCGTTTTCGATTTCAATTGCCTCTTCAATGTCCTCAGTGCGAATGATCGCCAGGACGGGACCAAAAACTTCTTCCCGGGCGATTTTGGAATCGAGGCGGACATTGTCCAGGACAGTGGCTCCGACGTAGAAACCGCCTTCTCGGCCGGGAACCACGGTGTTGCGGCCATCGACCAGGACTTTGGCTCCGGCTTGTTCGGCTTCGGTGATGTAGGCTTCGATGCGATTCTTGGCTTCGGCGGAAATCACCGGGCCCAAGTTCTCTCCCGGTATCCATTGGCGGGCTTCGTCACAAATCTTTTGGATGATGTGTTCGGTATCACCCACGGCAACCATGGAGGCTGCAGCCATACAACGCTGACCGGCACATCCCGCCATCGAAGCGAGCACATTGACGGCGGTTGGTTCCGGCCGGGCGTCGGGGAGGACGATCAGGTGGTTTTTGGCCCCGCCTAAGCAGAGTGCCCGTTTGAAATTGGAGGTCGACCGGACGTAAACACTTTTGGCTACCGCTGTGGAGCCGACGAAGGTAACAGCCTCGATGTCCGGGTGGTCGCAGATGGCTTCCACAACCAGCCGGGCGCCGTGGACCACGTTGAAGACTCCCGGGGGTAAACCGGCTTCGGTCAGGAGTTCTGCGGTCCGCACGGCACTCAGCGGGACTTTTTCGGAGGGCTTGAAGACAAAAGTGTTCCCTAAGGTGATGGCGATGGGGATGGTCCAATGCGGGACCATCATCGGGAAGTTAAAGGGGACAATGGATGCCACTACTCCGATTGGCAAGCGGTCGACGCGGCATTCGACCCCGGGACTGACTTCCAAAACTTCCCCGGCCACCATTTGTGATAAGGAGCAGGCGAATTCGGTCACCTCGATGGCGCGAATGATCTCGGCTCGTGATTCACCCAAGGTCTTGCCGTGTTCTTCGTGGATCACTTGGGATAAATCGTCGATGTTTTTCAACAGGAGGTCACGATAGCGATAAGACACCTGAGAGCGTTGCTTGATGGTTTGCCCCGACCAATCGGGAAAAGCTCGCTTGGCACTCTGGACGGCGGCATTGACTTCCGCGGCGGTTGACAAGGGTACGGTGGACAGGACCGAACCATCCGAGGGGGAGATTACGTCTGCGGTTTCGCCGGGATGGTCCTGGAATTGGCCGCCGATGAAGTTCTTGACGGGTGGGTATTTTTGGGTGTTTGTCATGGGAGTGATTCCTTTGGAAAAAGATTTTACCACCTTGAGTGGCAATTGGAGACAGGCATGGACAGCCGTTGCTATTCGAAGTCAGAGAAGGCATTCAGGGTACCGTTAGCAAACGGGCTTTTCGGTCAAGGTCAATGTCTTTGGGCCGTTAGCAAACGGTTTATTTTTGGCGAACGGGGTCGGCCAGGGTCCCTATTATCTCCGGTACACTATTAGCTCCAAGGATCTCGATTGCCGCCGGTAAGTCCTCCACCACTCGTTCGGAGATGGTCGGGTCAAAGAAGTTGGCGGTGCCGATTTGGACGGCGGCGGCTCCGGCGATCAGGAACTCCATAACGTCATCTAGATTGCGTATGCCGCCAATACCGATCACCGGGATACGGACTTGTCGAGCCACTTGCCAGACAAGGCGCAACGCCAGCGGCTTGATTGCCGGGCCGCTCAAGCCTCCGGTGACATTGCCCAGGATTGGCCTCCGGTTCTTCCAGTTGACGGCCATGCCGATGTAGGTGTTGATCAGGGAGACTGCATCGGCGCCTCCTTCGGCGGCAGCCGCGGCGATGGGAACGATGTTGGTTACATTGGGAGTCAGCTTGGCAATAATGGGAAGAGGGCAAACTTGTTTGACATTCTCCACTACTCGCCGGGTTACTTGAGGGTCGATGGCGAAGTCTACTCCTCCGGAGACATTGGGACAGGATAGGTTGAGTTCCAAGGCAGCTAGCCCTTCCGTCTTGCCAATCATTGCTGCCATGTCAGTGAATTCTTGTTCGTTCTTGCCGGCGATGTTGGCAATGATAGCGGTTGGCAGTCCGGCAAGATAAGGGACGTGATGGTCGAGGAAATGGTCGATGCCGTCGTTGTCCAAGCCGATGGCATTGAGCATTCCGGATGGGGTTTCGATGGTGCGCGGCGGTGGGTTGCCTTTGCGGGGTTGCCGGGTCACAGTCTTGGGGACGATGCCGCCGAGGCGGGAAAAATCGACGATGCCTTCCATCTCTTTGGCATACCCAAATGTTCCCGATGCGACCAGAATTGGGTTTCGCAGTTGCAGCCGGCCAAGTTTGACGGAAAGGTCCATTCCCCCTCCTGGTTACACGGGGAATTCTTCGAGGTAGGTGTAGCCCTCAAGTCCCCACTCGTAGAAGCGGAGCAGTTCGCGGGATTCTTGCAAGGAGATGGTGCCGGCGCGAACGGCTCGCTCCACATCGCGGCGCATCTGGGCAAGTAATATATCCGCAGAATATTGGACGTAGGCAAGAACTTCGCGGACGGTATTTCCTTTGATGACGGTGTCGAGATTAAGGGAGCCATCTTCTTCTTGCTTGACATGGACGGCGTTGGTGTCGCCGAACAGGTTGTGGAGATCCCCCAGGATCTCTTGGTAAGCCCCCAGCAGGAATGCTCCGAGATAATATGGTTCTCCGTTGTAAGGATGGAGTTCGAGGGTTTTGCGAACGTCCCGGAGGTCGATGAACTGATCGATCTTGCCGTCCGAATCGCAAGTGATGTCTCCCAGGATTGCTCGCCGGGTAGGCATTTCCTTGAGGCGATGAATGGGCATTAAAGGGAAGAGCTGTTTGATAGCCCAGGAGTCCGGCATGGACTGGAAGATGGAAAAGTTACTGAAATAGGTGTCCGATAATGCGGCCTGCAAGCCTTGCAGCTCCTCCGGAACATAATCCAGATCCTTGGTAATTTTCAGGACTTTCTTGCAGACGGCCCAGAACAGTCGTTCGGTTAAAGCCCGATGCTCAATCGATAAGGAACCCAGGTTGAACATGTTCATGGCTTCGTCAAAGTACTGAACCGCATCGTGGTAGTTCTCGAGCAGGTTCTTCTTCGACAGGTCGCGGCAGATGACAAAGAGGTCATGCACTTGTTGCGGGGAATCTTCGGGTATTTCCGGCGGTACCTGGTAGCGATCAAAGTTGGACACTCCGAGCACATCAAAGACCAGCAGGCTGTGGTATGCTACCATGGCCCGGCCAGATTCGGTGACGATATTGGCATGCGGAACTAAGACTTCATCGCACACTCTTTGTATGCGGAAGACCACT
>CAZPPD010000159.1:0-9448 GCA_964588185.1 uncultured Alcaligenaceae bacterium
CGGTCCGTTTGCAGCAACCATTGCGCCCAAAGAAGCCGGGCGCCGGTGTTGGCCTTATTTTTGCCGATGAAATCCTTGATGCGATTGTCGATAATTTTTTTGGTGGCATCATCGATCTTTCCCTTTTTGGAACGCAGCAGGAGCCGCTGTTCCAACAAAAGGCCGGCCAGATTGCCGGGGTATTCCTCTTGCAACATTTCCACTTGAAACTTGGCAAGTTCGGGACGATTGGTGAGCATGAGGTATTGGCAGTAAGCTTGCCGTGCCCGCCGGTCAGCCGGGGAATTGTTCAGCTTATCCAAGTACCGGTGGGCTTCCTTTTCATGGAATTCAATGAGTTTTTCCGGAACCTTCTTTTCCGGATTACGGCGAACAAACTCTCGGATTCGGTCCTCCGCGGCGCCTAAATGAGCTACTACCAGGGAAGAATACACATCGTCCCGGCTGCGCATGAATAATTTGAACCAATTCTTTTCCACTTCGGACAAGGACTCAAACTTTTCGTAAACCTGGTTAACAAGGTGCAAACTTTCCAGGGCTTTTTGCGACTGGCCCAAAGCCAAGTAAATATTTGCCAGGACGCTATGAATTTGTAGCTGATTTGTGTTTTCGGTGGCCAAGGCAGCGAGCAGATTATCCCTTGCCTTTTCCAACTTGCCGTCCTGCTCATCCAGAGATCCTTGCAGCAGGTAGTAATAGGTCTTGGCACTTGGATCCTGGGATTTCTTGAGAGCCTCCAGATGTTCCTTCAGGCTATTGCGATCACTCCCACTGATAAGCTTCATTTGGGCCGTTAAGCCATGCAATTGGGACAATTCCGTGTCACTTTTCCCTTGCTCTTTCCCAACCTCGATGCCCTTTGCCATCCAGGCAATAGCCTGGTTTCTCAGGTCTTTAGCCTCCTCGATTTTCCCTTGCTTGGCCAACAAGCTTGCGTGCTTATAGATAAGGCTGCTCAGTTCGCCGAATAATTTTGGGGAGCCTTGTTTCTTTTCCACCGCCAGCAAAACCAACTTTTCCGCCCGTTCCCGTTGGGCGTTCCATTCGGCGGGAAATTCAAGAGCCAAGAAAGGCTGGGTCAGGGCTATGGCGGCAACTCCATTTGAGGCGACCAGGTTTGGCCGGAAGGCGTAGCTCTTTTCTGGCCCTTCCTCACATTGGTCTAAGGTTGCCTTTAATACTGGGATTATCACTGCACTGTTAGCCCCATCCCGAACCTCTTCGATAGCAACTCGCAGGGCTTGGAGGTGAAGATCAAGAACTCCTTTGACATCCACAGAGGACATATTTTGGAATCCTTCCCCATCTTTTGCCAAGGAGATCGCACTGTCATCGTTCTTGAGCAGCAGGCCTTTCACGATCCGGGCTTCCCGCTCGGCTTTGGCAGTTTCCAGGTTTTCGGCGTAGTAGGCTTGCAGCCACTGGTGAATCCTTACTTCAAGGTGAAGGGTCCGCCACAAGGGGTAGTTTTCCAGTTCCTTGATCTTTTCCATTCGTTTGAGGGCGTCCTGCACTCGTTTGCGGCTGCGTTTTTCCGATGGTAATGGCAGGCCTCTCTTGCTTCCGACAGTCCTTGGTTGCTCGAAGTCGTAGCGGCACAGCATGTATTGCGCTCGGAAGAATTTCGGATCTAACTTGGCTGCACTTTGCGCTACCCGATGCACTTGAATCCAAGACATGGGCCGGATTTGTTGCTCGATTTTCAAGGCCATCTTTTGGACGTCCACCTCATCCGGAAGCAGAAAAGCCGCTAATCGTAAGCAGGCAACCGCCTCGCCTCGTTCTTTGGCATCGGGGATGAAAAGGAAATTTCGGTATTGTTTGCCGGTGACCGAGTCGGTGATATTTAGAAGGGGTTTGCCTTTGTTGTTTTGCCGGGCGTAGGCAAGATCTCGAATTGCCAGCCCTTTAATCCAATAAGCACTGCCCTGTAGCTTTTTAAGCTCGGGAACATCTTTAGCATTTGGATCGGCCTTGATTTTGGCCTCGAGGGCATCCAAAGCTCGACTGGTCAGCAATACCGTTTCGTCAAATTTTAGCTCTGCCGTCTCGGCATCTTTTGCCGCCAGGGCTTCGCTGCCTTCTTTATAAGATGCTGTGGCAGCATTGAGGTCTTGCTCCGGGCCGGTGGGATAAAAGAACTTGAATGCCAGAAAGCCACAAACAATTACCAACAAAACCAGCAGAACGATCCTCAGCCAGCGGAGCTTGGTCATGGTGGAAACCTCTTTTTGTTGCGAGTCGAAACCGGAAAGGTCTATTTGCCTAGATTAGATAAGTTAATCAATACAGACTTATCTTACAAGTAATTAGGACAAAAAGAGGAAGAATTGGGAGAGGGGTTTTCACCCTAAGTTTTTTTCTGAATTGGAATTAGTTGTTCTTTCGCTTGGGTTGCAATCGTATAGCAATAAACTGGTCTGTTGGGATCTTTTTGAAACTTTTATTGGCTCCTTCATCCAACACCACTTTCCAGTTCGGATTGCTACGAACTTGCCGAACAAGATTCTTTCGCACCGAAGGTTCAACCACAATTAAATTTACGGCATGACGATCAAGAATTTTTTGCCAACCCTTCTTCCCATGGGAAACCCTCAGGTATTTGTTCCAATGTTCTTCCGGAAACAGGTGAGCGTGAGTGTAGGCAAAGACCGGAAATTTTTCCGGCAGTTCCCATAGAAGATATTCACCGAGAAGATCGCTAGCGTAAATTACCCCCTCAAATTCTTTGTTCGGGTATTTTTCGGCAATCACCTCGGCTAAGGGTTTCAATTCGTTCACGGAATCCGGGTCGTTTATTTCCTTGGCCAATTTCCAGGGAGTTCCGGGCCACAGGGAAAGATTAAGGGGAGTTGGATGCCTATTAAGGATCCACAAAGTAATCGGGTTCCAACACAAGGTCAGAAAAATCAATGCACCCGCTAGCAGAGTTTTCTTTAAATCCTTCGGTGCGTATCCTTTAAGCCAAGCCAATCCCCTTCGGTTCTCTGCAAGTGATGCCAAATGCGGTAAGACTACCCATGGCCCCACCATCGCCCACCATTGGATCATCCGTACTTGTAGCAAGGGGAAAAGTCCGAAAGTCAATACCAGCAAAACACTTGTGGGGGAAATCTTCCTCCAGCTCAATCCTAGACTGACAATTACTATTCCTAAGAGCACCGGATAAAAGGGCCAGGCGGTAAGCGTTACCGGTTGCCATTCATCCAACGTTGCGATATTAGGGTTTTGAGAAAGGCGGAGCACATGAAGGAATAGAAAGGGCCCATGGGGATTCAGTAAGGAGATTGCTGCCGCCGATAATAACCCTATGGCAAATAGACGGCGAACTTGCAAATCTCCGATCGCCGGTAATATGCTTTTTTTCTCAATGCAGATCGCAATAACTCGACCCAAAAAACAAACAGCCAGTAAGAACAATCCCACGGAAAAGGACCCATGGCTATTGGCCCAAAGGACAAAGAGAAACGGGAATTTCAACAAAGACCAGCGGCCAAGTTTCAGAGGACTTAGGAAATAGATCGTTAGGGCAAAAAAGAATGTCCCAACGGCTTCGGGTCTTTGAATAAAAGGGGAAACAGTCAGCAATACCAGCAAAAGGCCGAAACAGGAAAGCGGCAGGGATCCGGAAATTCTCCTGAAAGCCAGTAAGAGGAGGGAAAACCGGAGAGCTATCAGTAATCCATGGAAAATCCGCAAAGCTTCGACGCCGCCGGCAGTCTTTTGCAAGGAATCACCTGAAAGTACAGCACCAGCCTGGTAAACGGCGTAATAGATCACCTGGGTGATCCACTGGAAATTCACATATATTGCTTCTTTGTCGGAGAAAGGGGAAAAAGGCTCGTGTTGCGGAAGTTGTTGGTGAGTAACAATCCATTGTCCGAACTTGAGGTGGCCCCATATATCGGAATGAATGAGCCGGGTATTGCAGCCCATGTAAAACAGGAAACAAATAATCCCGGTTGCGATTACCCCCCAAGGGGTTAAGTAAATGCGAGCCAAAGGAGAATTGGGATCGGCAAAATCAAATCCAGAAGGAGAATTCTCATCCGCCGAGTGAGAAGCATCATTGGAGGAATTTGTTTCGGAATTCATCAGATCTTCAAAATACTCCCAAACAGAATCATATATTAGAAGAGATTAATTTTACCGGTTGCTATTCTATTTCCTGGGAGTATGAAAAAAAGGAAGGCAGGTATATTCCAGGGAAATTGAAATGATCCCTGATTTTTTGGATTAGAAGAGAAAAAAATGGAACAATCCCATGAATCGCTTGTCTAACTGTGTGTTAGCAACGAAAAAATGAGAAATTAAAAGTTTGTAGGTGGGTGAATTGAAATTGTTTTGGGTAACTAGGTTAGGTTAAATTCCTCTTCACCCCACCACATTTGAAAACTAGCTCGCCAAATACGATTTGCAAATTTTTTTTTGTGTTTTTTTCTTGTGGGTAACAGGTTAGGTCGCCTTCCAAAAACAGGCTTGAGGTACAAGCGGGATGAGGCTGGTGACCACCTATTTTTCTTTAGGGAGGTGTCTCTATGCGTAATTTGATGAGTCGTTTGTGGAAGGACGAAGGCGGCTTCGTTGTCAGTTTTGAACTGATCCTCGTCGCTACCCTTCTGGTTATTGGTATCATGGTCGGTTTGGCTACTCTTCGCAATTCCGTTAACGCTGAATTAGCTGAAGTTGCTGATGCTATTATGTCCATTAGTCAAGGATACCAAATCTCCGGTCAAACCGGTTGCTGCTCTAACGTTGCTGCCCAAGGAGCTAGCGATACTCCTGACTCCGTAGATGAAATTTCTTGTGAACCTGCAGCAAACCCGGTCAGTGTAAACCATGTTCCTTGTAACTAGAACTTGAAATTCCATTATCTCTTAATTCACTAAAAAAACAGCCTAACGGAGGTGTTTCTTATGAGAAATCTGATGAATCGTTTGTGGAAGGACGAAGGCGGTTTTGTGATCAGTTTTGAATTGATCCTCATCGCCACCTTGTTGGTTCTCGGTATTATTGTCGGTCTGACCTCGGTTCGCAATGCAACCGTAAATGAATTGTCGGAATTGGCAACTGCTGTTGGTATCGTTGACCAATCCTACGGCTTCAGTGGGCTCAGCGGATGCTGCGGTCAAACCGACGGCTCTGCTGCTTCTGATCCTAATTCCGGTGTCGGCCTTGACATCGACGATGCTGTCTGTACCGATCCAAGTAACCTAGCATCAATCGACCAAGATCCTTGCTCCTAAGCAAAGATATCTTATGGTAAACAAAATGGGTTCCGGGCTACCGGAACCCTGTTTTCTTCTTCTTTAAACAGCCGTGAAACTAAGTGGAACTTCGCTTCTACTTCCCAGACCCCATCTTTGGATGGGTGTTTTTTATTATCATCACCGCCTTTCTTCTGGCCGCCTCCTACACAGACTTCCGCTGGTTTAAGATTCCCAATCTCCTTTGCGTTATTCTGCTTGCCCTGGGAGTGATCATTCAGGTTATTCGCGGGGTCATACTCGCGATGAATGAGAAGGAAGTTTGGCTGCTTGGTTTAAATGGCAGCTGGGTAGGCGGGATTGACGGCTTCTTGTTTGCCATGGCGGGATTTGCAGTTGGTTTTGGGATTTTCTTTGCGTTGTGGATGGTTGGTGCAGTGCGGGGCGGAGATGTCAAGCTATTCGCAGCGGTTTCTGCTTGGTTTGGTCCCTATTACAGCCTGTGGATTTACCTCGGGTCTGCAATCATCCTAATTTTTCTTTCTTTCTTTCGCATGATTGGTTATGTTCTTACCAAGGGTCCGACTAAAGCCAAAAAGCAATTTATGGCACAACAAGGGAGAGCTCGCACAAAAAAAGGGCCTAAAGAACCAACCAGCCGTTTGATGACGTATTCTTTTCCCCTGGCAGTTTCTACTGTTTTGCTGACACTCTGGTTTTTCCGCTACGATCTGGAGCTTGTTCCCCCCCAGCCGGAATCGTCGGAACCAGGAGTAGTTTCTGAGAATTGATCCTGGAGTGGTATATATTTAGTGCGAATCACCCATCGGGCCGTCTTGGCTAAATGTACCTGACAACTTCAGCAATCACTCCTGTAAGATCAATATCCGATCCAATTTCTCACAAAAAACTTGGATCGCGGGTCGGCAAATTTCTTTTCCGTTAGGGACAACCTCTGTATATTAAGGATGGCATTATCTTGTTTGCTTCAGCAAGCTTGTTCTTCTTACCGAGATAAATCCATGCAAGTAGTGGTGGCTTCAGAATCGTCTTTGTTTCGCGAACAACTCCGCAAGATGGTTCTAGGGGTGGGTACCGTTTGCGGCTCCGATGATTGTATTTCACTCGAGGATCTATCCTTCCGTCAGGCAAAAGGCTCCGCCGATTTGGTGTTGGTCGATGTACAACCGGACCGGGCGGGAGCCTTGACCATTATCCGGGAAATATCCCTGCAATCCAAAATTCCAATCTTGTCCGTCGGTCCGGCAACCGATCCAAAGGAAATCCTGGAAAACTTGCGAAGTGGAATTAAGGAACATTTGGATGTGGCCAATCTTCGCGATGAATTTCTGGCTGCCCTAACCAAGTTGGAAGAGAACCAATCCATCCGCGTTCAACAAGGGCAAACCATCGCGGTAATTTCGGTCAAAGCCGGCTTGGGAGTAACCACGGTGGCTACCAACCTGGCCTTTTCCTTGGCCAAGCAACACCCCAAGCAAGTTGTGTTGGCCGAACTCAGCAACGGCATCCCCGAACTAGCCTTGGATCTCGATCTAACTCCGCGCCACGGCATTGGCAAGCTTCTGGAAGAGTGGCAGCATATTGACAACCGCGTTGTGCGCGCCACCGCCGTTCCCCATGAGATGGGGGTGGATGTCCTGGCCCGAGATCCGGAGGTTCTGGAACCATTCGTCGGCGAACCCAAAGGCTTGCAGCACTTGGCGGTATTGCTGAGAAGTTTGTATACCTTCTCTGTGTTGGACTTGGGCAGCTTTTCCGGGCGGCTCCCGATGGAGATCCTCAAATTGGCCGAAGCGATTGTGGTGGTGGTGCAATTGGATGTTCCCTCTCTGCGTACTACCGGCCGGTTCATTTCGTTACTCAAGAGTAACGGCGTATCCAACAACCTGTTGATCCCGGTTGCCAACCGCTACGGTCAAAGACGGCAAGTAAGCAAAAAGAAAGCTGAGGAAGTATTGGGATTTAGCTTCTCGGCTTGGATTCCGGACGACCCGGGTTCGCTCAACAATTCCCTGAACAACGGCCAACCCCTGATCCAAGTAGCGAAGGGAGCCTCTGTAACCAAGCAGATAGGGCGATTGGCTCAGCTCCTAAACGGCCAGGCGCAGAAGAAATAAGTATCCGTATCCCTCAGGGTATGCCGCATTGGCATCGCCCCCTTGGCTTTGGCCGCCTTTCTCCTGAATCCTAGCGCTGACGCTGCATCCACACTGTTAAGACTCTAGCAACCTGGTCCATGCCGTCGGCGGAACAATTGTCAGGAGTGTCGGTCAGCTTGTGCCAGTGGGGATAATCAAAATCAATGATGTCAACGGCTTGAATTCCAACCGCTTGCAAGGCAAGGTGGTCATCGCGGACATGGTCGCCGACTTTCTGACGGAATCGATTGCAATTCTGCTGAGCCGCAATTTGCCACAATTCGGAGACCAAGGGTCTCGCCCGGAAATAAGAATAGCCCTCTGCCGGAAAGTGAGCATTCTTGCCGGCGATCATATCCAGCAGGACAGCTCCCAAGTACTGCGGCCGTTCCCGCTGATTTCGCCACGTTCGGGCAAAGTGTTTGGACCCGATAAAATAGCGATCGCGTTTGGGTTCGAAGATGTATTCTTCGCCATCGAAGAACACAAAGTCGACTCCGAACTGTAAGTCCAATTCGCGGACGAAATGTCCCAATTCCATCAGCAAGGCAACTCCCGAACCACCATCGTTGGCACTCACAAAAGGCTTCCGCCAGTTGCGGGGGTCGGGTTCTTGATCTGCGATGGGACGGGTGTCGTAGTGTGAGCAAATAATAATGCGGCGTTGGCGTTTGGGGTACCAGGAGACAATCATATTGGCCAGTTCCACTTTGCCGGTCCGGCTGGTTTGTGTGGCGGAGAATCGTTGGAATTCGACACTGCCGCCAACCTGCTGGAAATGATCCACGAGCATTTCTTGTTGTTTCTTCATTCCCTTGGTCCCGCTCATGCGCGGGCCGATCGCACAAATATCCCGCAGATATTTCATGACCCGTTGCTTGTCGATCTTTACGGGGACAGCCGCTTCCACCCGATTCCCGGCGAAGTCGGTTTTCTCTTGCGATTGAGAACCCTCCGAATGGTACGGAGTCGCCCACATCCATAAAAAACCCGCTACAGCCGATAGGGAGATCAACAGGAGAACTCGGATCATTGCGGAAACTCCGGCAAATTGAAAATGACCGTGAAGATGGGCAAAAGCTGGTAGATCTAATAAATATTCCACTTTATCATGCCTAACATGAACTGGTTTTTGGTGCAAGATCTCTGGTGCTTTGTCACAGCCAATCTGCCAATACAGGGATTGGCAACGATGGGAAAATCCCTGTGGTTCAGGACATTCGTTACGGCGAAACCGTTATCCGTTGGATACTGGCTTCGCCTAAAAAGCCCGCACCTAAAGTTATACAGGAATCTTTATGTCTTCCGAAGAATCAAAGCCAATCTCATCTAATACCGACCAGAATTCGGAACCTGTTATCCCTTCTTCCAAAAAGGGACTTCTGAAATCCGAAGATTGGTGGGCTGTGTGGTTAGGGGGATTTCTGCTGGTGGTAGGTTTGGCAGCCACATTTTTCACCCGGCCATCGGATGCCCAAACTATCGTTTCCGAGATAAAAAACCGCACCGAGAAAGTGGACCAATTTCACCAGCAATTAAAGAACACCTCGGATGCCGGTCAGGAAGAAGAACTTCAGAATAAGATTGCTCATGAGAAAAGCGAAATAAAAGATTTACGATCCGAGCTTGCTTCCAATCCATTGAAATCATTGGTTGGAAAACCGGGAAAGTGGTCCAACAATCCCCTTGCCGCATTTACCCCCAAATCACTTCCGGGAATCCTCGGTATATTCGCCATCAGTTTGCTGTTATTTGGATTCGGAGCGTTGGTAATGGAAGTCCCCTTCACCACATTCGCTCCCGGATTCTGTTTTGTGTTCGGTCTGGGACTGATTGCCTACCTTTTGGCCGGCCAACAAGTCGTAAGCTATTACCACTTGGGATATGCACTCTGGGCTCTGGTAATCGGCTTGCTAATCAGCAATACCATCGGCACTCCCCAATTTGTTCGCCCGGCGGTACGCACCGAGTTCTACATCAAAACCGGACTGGTTCTATTAGGAGCCGAGATCCTTTTTAGCCGCTTGATTGCATTGGGAATCCCCGGGATCTTCTTGGCCTGGGTTGTGACTCCGATTGTGG